>JACCZO010000031.1 GCA_013695925.1 Chthoniobacterales bacterium | reverse complement strand
GCTCCCTGGTCGTCCGGCAGGTCGCGGTTAAAACCAAGACCGTGCCAGAGTTCCTCGGTGATGAACGGGAGGAAGGGGTGAAAGAGACGCAGCGTGTGCCCGAGGACGAAGTCAATCACCGCCAGCGTGTTCGCTTGCCGATCGGTCGCCAGGCTGGCTTTGCTCGCCTCCAGATACCAATCGCAAAACTCGCTCCAGAAAAACCGGTAAAGCGTCTGGGCCGCTTCGCTGAAATTGTATTCCTCCAGCGCCTGCGTGACCGCGCGAATCGCCGCATCAAGACGGAGCAGGATCCATTTGTCGTCGCTCGTCAGGAGTGCGGGGTTGATCTCGCCCTCCGTTTCCCCGCCCTGCATCTGGCGGAAACGACAGGCGTTCCAGAGCTTGTTCGCGAAGTTGCGGCCTTCCTCGATCTGTTTCTCGTCGAAGCGAATGTCCTGGCCGCTCGGCGCGATTCGCATCAGGCCGAAGCGCACTCCATCGGCGCCATATTTTCCGATCAGGTCGAGCGGATCGGGCGAATTACCTAACGACTTGCTCATCTTCCGGCCTTGTCCGTCGCGGATCAGGCCGGTGAAGAAGACATCGTGAAACGGCGCCTGCCCGGTGTATTCGAGCCCGGCCATGATCATGCGCGCGACCCAGAAAAAGATGATGTCCGGCGCGGTCACGAGGTCGGTCGTGGGATAAAACCTGGCTTGAGTCGCGTCGTCCATGGTCTCAAAGGGCCAGAGCCAGCTCGAGAACCAGGTATCAAGGACATCCGGATCCTGAGTCCAGCCTTCCCCCGGAGAGTCGAGCTGCACAAGCTGGGTCAGCCCCTCCCGATTGACGTCCGCCATGAGGTCTGCGAAATTTAACAGGCGCGAGCCCGATGTAGGCCGTGAGGCCAACTTCTCCGCAAGGAGATGCGCCTCCGGAGACTTTTTACCGTCGGGCTCGTTGCCTTTAATCTCCAGTGCCTGGTGATCGTAGAGCTTCTTGCCGCTGCGGAGTTCCTTCACCGTCATTTTCACCCGGTAGAAACGCGGACCAAGCTGGAGAGCGGCGAAGAAAATATGGACGCAACGAACGTCCGGTGAATAAGGGAGATGGGGCACCGCACTGACGCGAATGGCGTGCCGGAGGAGCACCGGCAGTGACGGTACCAATTTGATGTGAGCGGCACCAAAGTTGGAAAAGGCGTGCTCGAGGCTGGACTTCTGCACCATGATATCAAAGCCGGTGTGGAGGTTGCGAAAACTTTGGCCAAGGATGCCATTTTCCTGAGCGTATTCCCAGGCGGCGGCGCGAAGCTCGCGCACATTGCGGCCCGGTATCATCTCGGGATTCCCGACCACCAGTTCGGTGGTCGCATCGCTCCACTCGCGGTCGCTCCAATACCAAACCGGGATCCGATGCCCCCACCAAAGCTGCCGGCTGATGCACCAGTCCTGGATATTTTCGAGCCAGTGTTGATAAGCGTTTTCCCAGCGCTCCGGGCGAAAATGAATCGCGCCTTGCGGTCCGACCCCGGCACGCGCCCGCTCGACCTGCGGATATTTCAGGAACCATTGCTCGCTCAGCCGCGGCTCGATCGGGACGCCGGCACGTTCGCTGAAACCGACGGTGCTTTCGTGCGGCTCTTCTTTCGCGAGCAGTCCGCTCTCGCTCAGCATCTCGGCCGCTTTCCTACGCGCGACGAAGCGGTCAAGGCCATCCAATTCCGATACGGCGGGGCAATTAATTGTCCCGTTCGGATGGAGGACATCGAGCACCGGCAAGCCGTGGCGCTGCCCGATCTCGAAATCCACTTTGTCGTGCGCCGGGGTCACTTTCAGAACTCCGGTGCCGAACGCCGGATCGATTCCATCATCGCCGATCACCGGCAATTGCGCGCGATCGAGCGGGCGCCAGACTTTTTTGCCTAACGAACTAACGTAACGCTGGTCGTTTGGGTGCACCGCCAGCGCGACGTCGGCCATGATCGTTTCCGGCCGGGTAGTGGCGACCTCGATAAATTTTCCCGGTTCATCGACCAATTCGTAACGCACATAATAGAGCGCGGATTTCTGCGGAGTCGGGATCACTTCCTCGTCGGAGAGCGCGGTGAGCGCGACCGGGTCCCAGTTGACCATCCGTTTTCCGCGATAGATGAGCCCTTTCCGATAAAGATCGACAAAAGTGCGCTGCACGGCGCGCGAGTAATCCTCATCCATCGTGAAGCGTTCGCGCGACCAGTCGCAGGAACAGCCGAGCCGCTTCAATTGCTCGATGATGATGCCGCCGTGTTTTTCCTTCCACTGCCAGATCCGCCTAACGAACTCCTCGCGCCCAAGATCGTGCCGGGTTTTCTTTTCCTCCTTGCGCAACTGGCGTTCGACCACCGTCTGGGTTGCAATCCCGGCGTGATCCATCCCTGGGAGCCAGAGCACTTCCATGCCCAGCATGCGGGCGCGCCGGGCGAGGATATCCTGGATGGTGTTGTTGAGGACGTGGCCGAGAGTGAGGACGCCGGTCACATTCGGCGGCGGCATGACGATCGAATAAGCGGGTTTGGCCGAAGCGGGGTCGGCCCGGAAATAGCCCTCCGCCAGCCAGCGGGCGTACCATTTCGCCTCCAC
>JACCZO010000480.1 GCA_013695925.1 Chthoniobacterales bacterium | reverse complement strand
CTCAAGCTCTTTGAGACAGGCTATCGCTTCGGCAGCGACGAGCGTGCACGCATCTACCTCACTAACGCGCTGGAGCCGCCTCAGGACTTCGGCGACCGCCTCGCCTTCGACGCTCCCGCACTTGCGCACGAAGCCGCTGCCGTGAACGAAATCAAACGGCACAAGCGCTTCACCGTCGTCATCGGCAACCCGCCGTATTCTGGCATCTCGTCAAATAGGTCGGACGAAATGCTTCGGATCGTTGATGCCTACCGAATGGTGGACGGCGCAGCGCTAACCGAGCGCAAACTTTGGTTGCAAGACGACTATGTGAAGTTCATCCGCAAGGCGCAGACGACCATCGAAACCACGCGCGTCGGCATCCTCGGCTACATCACGAATCACGGTTATCTCGACAATCCAACCTTTCGTGGAATGCGCCAAAGCCTAATGGGAACATTCCCACGAATGAGTATGCTCGATCTGCACGGCAACGCGAAGAAGACTCCGTTTGCCCCTGACGGATCGCCTGACGCGAACGTGTTCGACATTCAGCAAGGCGTTTCACTCGCTCTGTTTTCAACGCCGTGTTCACGCCCAACATCCACGCGAACATCTCATTCGGAGCTGTGGGGGTCGCGCGAAAGCAAATACCGCTTTTTGGATACCAATACTTCAAGATCGACGACGTGGAGCGAACTACATCCGGCACCAGAATTCTACTTGCTGGTTCCGCACGACATCGAATCCAAGGACGAATATGAGGAAGGATGGAAAGTAGCTGACATCTTCCTCGTGAACGGAACTGGCGTGGTGACGGGGCGCGACTCGATGACAATAGATTTCGACCGTGAACAGTTGTGGACCCGCGTCACGGACTTCGCGAAATTATCGGAGGCAGCAGCGCGCACGAACTACGAATTGGGCACGGATGCGAGAGACTGGAGGGTCGCCACCGCACAAGCTGATGTGCGTGCATCGGGGCCAACCAAAAGTAAACTCGTCCCCATACTCTACCGTCCTTTCGACTTTCGATTCACCTACTACACCGGCCATTCGCGCGGGTTCTACGCGTCGCCTTGCGCGAAGGTGATGCAGAACATGGCAGGGGGACAAAACATGGGCCTCGTTTGGACTCGCCCGATGAGTCCGCAATTCGAGTTCACCGTTTGCGTTTCGCGAACCGTCGCTGACCAATGTTCAGTTGGTAATAAATCGGCCGGCGCGGGGATTTCGTATTTAGCACCGCTTCGAGTTTCTCGCGGAGATGTGCATGAGCAAGGGAAGTTGGGTTTGGATGGCACTACTCAGCCCAACTTCGGCCAACCGTTTCTCAAGCAACTCGGCTCAAGGTTGAACCTCAGCCGGGCGGGTGAGCACGGCCTGCCCGCCGGCCTGGCGCCCGAAGACATCTTCCACTACGCCTACGCGGTGTTTCACAGTCCCGGCTACCGGAGCCGCTACGAGGAGTTTCTGAAAATCGATTTCCCGCGCCTGCCGTTGACCGGAAACCTGGAGCTGTTCCGCGCGCTGGCCCGGCTCGGCGGCGAACTCGTCTCCCTGCACCTGCTGGAATCGCCCAAGCTCGCCCAACCCATCACCGAGTTCATCGGCAGCCGGCATCCCGAGGTCGAAAAAGTCTCATGGTCGAAAAACACTGTCTGGCTCGACAAAGACCAGACCACCGGCTTCCGCGGCGTGCGCGAGACCGTGTGGGACTTCCACATCGGCGGCTACCAGGTCTGCCAGAAATGGCTCAAAGACCGCAAAGGCCGCACCCTTTCCAAAGACGACATCGCCCACTACCACAAAATCGTCATCGCGCTCTCCGAAACCATCCGCCTCATGGCCGAAATCGACAAAGTCATCGAAAGACACGGCGGCTGGCCAGCGGCTTTTCAACCCGCCGGTGCGTAATATGCCTGCAGATCCGTTAGATCTTTATTTCAGCGAAATCTTTGGTGTTAACGAATCCCAGCTGGAGGATTACGGAGCATTTAACATTTCCCTGGTAGTAGATCTCCCGTTGTTCATTGACCCGTTCCTTTTGTTCCAAAGCAAAGAGCCTCAATACAAAAAGCTCCACGAGGAGATGATTGACTATTTGCGATACCTGCGCGACGAGGCGAGCGCTGCCTTAAAGAACGAATCACGATTGAAACACTTGTATTGCTTTCCCGAAGTCACACAGAATTGGCTGGGCTTCAGTCTCGATAGCAATCGCGGCCGCGGGCTGGCCTTAGACTTTGGACGAGCCTTGGCCGAAAACCTCGATGGTATATTTGAGAGCTTCGGCGAGGAGAAGATAACTCAGGGGGCACATTTGGAAAAGTTGTGTCTGATTAAGGAGAACATCGGTCGCGATAAGATTTCGGATTTCACTACCAATCTGATCAAGGGCTTTCTGTGTGAATACACGGAGCGATTTGTGGAGGAGCATGTGCTAAATAAATCAATAGGTCGCTTTTCCGTTTCGCGCGCTTTCTTTGACTACGAGTTTGGACGCTGGTCGTCGAAGACATATTATCTGCCAAAGTTCGGGGAGGATTTCGTGCTTCTAACGCCCCGCGAGCTTCTGACGCAGGATGATACTTGGATTAATAAGAAAGATTTCGTCCAAGAATATTATGATATTCCGAAAGCGATTCCGAACCAAGAGCTCCGCGAGCGCGTCGACGCATATTTTCGATCCATTCTGCCACCGAATCCTTCAGCGAAGGAGGCGCATCGCGCGGTGCAGAAAACGGCGCTGAAGTTTCCTGTGCTGATCGATTACTTTATAAAGCTGAAGGAAAACAACGGCGCTGAAGCACAGCGCCGAAGCTCTGAAAGAGTTGAAGCGTCGACAACACTTTTCGTCGAACACGCCAAACAACTAATAAAGATTCTTCAGTCGGAGACTTCGTTCTATCGAGAGCCACTGGCGAGCAAGGAGGCCGCTCACGAAAAGGTATTGTTCCTAAAGGACGTGATCGAAAACAAAGGGGGGCATCGCATCTTCTACAACAAGGGCCGGCCCATTAAGCGTGAAAGCGATCTACAGATTCTTTATCGCCTCGTGTGGCACGGAACGCGA
>JACCZO010000446.1 GCA_013695925.1 Chthoniobacterales bacterium | reverse complement strand
GGCTTCTTCGCCTAACGAAACTTGCCACTCCACCTGCGCCGCCAGCTCCGGCTTTTCCATCCCGAGTTTGGCCTGCAGATCCTCGACGAATTCCGCTGCCAGGTAACGCATCGTCGTCGGCTGAATGCGGGCGAGCGAGGCGGAGAGGCGCTGCATGTGCGCGTTCATTTCGTCGCTCATTTCGCGCAGCCGCGCGATCTCGCTTTTCGCTTCCGGGTCGGTTGCGATCTCGCTCAAAAGAGCCGCCTGCAGCGCGATCGCGTTCAAGTGATTGCGCAGATCGTGGTTCAGTTGGCCGACGAATTTCGTCAGCTCGCTCCAGGTGATATTTGGCTCAGCTTGCAATGGTGAGAGCCGCGCGCGGTCATTGCCGCGGGCAGGCGGAGCGAATTTAGGCGCGGAGGAGACGTGCGCTAGCCGATCTGAGAAAATTTTTCGCTGCCCGGTTCCTCCCCGGTGCTTTGGATCGTCGAATCGTTCGCCGCGAGATGTCGCAGCACGTGATAGACATCCTCCGGATCGGCGTCGATCGCATGCGCGATCGCTTCGGCCGTTTTGCCTGACTCCGAGAGCTCGCCAAGCACTTTAGGTTGCAAGCCGAGGATGCGCGTGGCTGCCTTCTTCCCCGCTTCCACGCCCGGTTGGTGATAGGCGTTCACGTTCACGAGCGAACCGTAAAAGCCGACCGCGCGTTCGTAGAGCGCGATCAGCGCCCCGACGTGGAGCGCGTCTACTTCCGGAATACTGAGCGTGATCGAGTCGCGCTCGCCTTCGTAAAGCGCGGCGCGTGTGCCGCGGAGAAACCCCTGCAGATAATCGCCGCTGGTCACACCCTCCTCGACTTCAAATCTTTCCGTCGCGCGATCTTTTCGCACCTCGATGAAGGTCGCGAAAAAGTTCGGCACCCCGTCGCGCAGTTGCTGGACGTAGGCGTGCTGATCGGTGGATCCTTTATTGCCGTAAACCGCGATCCCCTGGTGCACCACCTTGCCGTCCAAATCCTTCTCCTTGCCTAACGACTCCATCACCAGTTGTTGCAGGTACTTGCTGAAGAGAGCGAGTCGGTCCTTGTAAGGCAGAATGACCATGTCCTTTTTTCCCTGTCCATCTGTGGCGTAAAACCACATCAGGGCCAGAAGCATGGCGGCGTTTTGGTCGCGCTCCGCCACGCGCGTGTGTGCGTCCATGGCCGCCGCGCCATCGAGCAGAGCCTGCGTGTCGAGGCCTTGCAGGGCCGCCGGCAATAGACCAACCGCGCTCATGACCGACGTCCGACCCCCGATCCAATCGAACATCGGGAAACGCGCCAGCCAGCCGTTCTTCTCCGCAAACTTGTCCAGTTCGCTGCCGGCGCCCGTCACCGCCACCGCCTGTTTCCCGAAATCCAATCCCACCCGCTCGAAATGCACTTTCGCTTCCAGCATGCCGTTGCGCGTTTCCTTGGTCCCGCCCGATTTCGAGATCACGACGACGAGCGTTTGCGCGAAGCCGTCGCCGATTTTGGCGAAGACGCGATCGAAACCGTCCGGATCGGTGTTGTCGAAAAAGAAAATCTCCATCTGGTCGTTCGCCGAGCCCAGGGCGTCAGCGATGAACTGCGGCCCGAGCGCCGAACCGCCGATCCCGATGAGCAGAATGCGCTCGAACGGCTTGCCGTTAGGCGCGGAGATCCGGCCGGCGTGCACTTCGGAGGCAAATTTCTGGATCCGGGTGTTCGTTGCCTCGACATCAGCGCGCAGCTCGTCGTTAGGCGCGAGTTCCGGGCGGCGCAGCCAGTAATGGCCGACCATCCGGTTTTCGTCCGGGTTGGCGATTTCGCCTGCCTCCAGCTCGTGCATGGCGGCGAAGGCTTTCGCCACCTGCGGCTCCATCTGGTCGAGAAAGCCGTCGGAAAACCGCATCCGGCTGATGTCGAGCGAAAAGCCAAGGTCGTCGTAGCGCAGGTAGTAGCTCTGAAAGCGTTGCCAGAGAGATTGGGAAGCCATGCGCGCAACGTAAGCGAGATTCAAATTGTAGGGCAAGCGCTCCGCTTGCCAGCGGTGTTGTAGGGAAAGCGCTCCGCTTGCCAAGCGCGCGGCGGCAGGCGGAGCGCCCGCCCTACAATTCCACGCCGATGCGGTAAAGTCCGGGGAGCGCACGCGCCTCGCGTGCCGTTTGCGGCGCCTCGCCGCAAACACTCCCGCGCGGAGGTGTTCGACGAGCACGTAGACTCTCCGTCCGCGCGGGCAATTCGGCGAGGCGCCGAATGCAGCACGCGAGGCGCGTGCGCTCCCCAGAGGGAGCCGGCGATGCGCCCGCCCTGCAATCAGCTAACCGTTGTCCTCGCTCCCAGTGTGTTCGCGCCGCTCCCGTTCCTCACGCTCTTTCTCTTCGTGACTCTCGCTTTCCTTGTCTTCCTTCCACCCGATTTTGCGCCCTTTGTTTTGCTCTTCGAGCCAGGCCATCAACGGCTGAAAGTATTCGACCATGGCGCGGGTCGAGACGTCCTCGCCGGTGGCGTCCTTCAACACTTTGCGCCAGTCCTCCGTTCCACCTTTCTGGAGAATGTTCTCGTAGAGCCATTTCCCGACTTCCTTGTTCCCGGCGTAGTTACACGATTGCGGTGGCTGATGCAGAATCTGGCGCGCGATGTAGTCGTGCAGTTGGAACTTCAGCACGGTCGCGAAGGCATAGTTGTAATAATAAGCGGGCGCGTCGTTCACGTGCGTCTTGGTCGCGTAATCAGCCCAGTTTTCGCCCCGCTTTTCCGGCGGTTCGACGCCCTGGAATTCGCTCACATATTTCCACCAGCGCTCGTTCCATTCTCTCGGCTCGAGGCGGTGAGCATAGATGTCGGCTTCCCAATGCGTCATCGTGCCGGAGGCGAAAAAGATGAACGGAATTGAGCGAGCGAGCGCGTCGTCGAGCAGGAAAGAAGTCTTGTCCGCCTCGAAGTCGTTAGGCAAGATTCCTTTAGCCTGCAAATAAGGCACCTGGCTCGACGCCAGAGAGATCAGCTCGCCGATGCCTTCGTGGAAGCCGGGGTTCGCCCCGAGGCGGAGAAGCGGCGGCACCTCAGGCCGGGTGTAGGAGAGGAAGTAATGCCCGTGTCCCAGCTCGTGGTGCGCGGTGAAAAACCATTCCGCGTTCGGCTCGATGCTCATCAGGGAGCGGATATCCATCGCGAGGTCGATGTGATAAGCCCAGGCGTGGGCGTTTTTCTTGCGCGGTTTGTCCTCCGGCACTGGATAGAGATCCGATTTCACCCAGAAGCTTCCCGGGAGCGGCTGCATCCCGAGACTGAGATAAAAATCTTCCGCCGTCTTCGCCACCCATTCCGCCGTTTTGCCCTTGAAATAGGGATCGAGATCGGCTGACTCAACCAGTCCGGTCCAATTTTGCGCCCAGCGATTATTCAGCCAATGCGCCGGGATCTTGTCTGGCACCGGCTGTTTGAATTTCTCCGCCAGCTTGTACTTCGTCCAGGTGTGAAGCTGGAGATAGAGCGGGCGGAGATCTTTCATGAACTGCTCGTTCATCTTCAACATCTCGTCGGTCGTCATGCCATAGGGAGCGACCTCGAGTGAGAAGTAGTCGGGATAATTCATTTCGCCGGCCACGCCGTTACGCAGGTCGCGCAGGGCGATGAGGTTCTCTTTCAGCGTCGGCCCGATTTCTTTCGAAGCTCCCCAGATCGCCTTCCGTTCTTTCAGGTCGGCGCTCGCGCCGAGCCGATTGTCGATTTCGTTGGCCGTGATCGGTTTGCCATCGAGTTTAAATTGGAAGCTATTCAGAAACGAAGCTTGTCGTGTTTCGGACTGGATGCGGCGTTCGACCAGAACCGGATTCGTCATTGGTCCTTCCGCGGCGTTGAGCAGCACCTGGTTCAATTCGCGCACACTGAGGGGATTCAGCTCCGCTTTGTGCGTGAGCAGTTCGCGCGCTTCGCTGATCACCGCGGGGTTGCCATTGAAGGCAGCGTAAGCTCTGCTGGCCGTCTCGGATGCGGCATCATGGGCCGGGGTCACGTCGCGCACTGCGTCCCATTGCGCCAGGCTGTTGACCTTATAGAGCGCCTGGTAACCCGCATTCACCAGCGCGAGAAATCGGTCCGCCCGGTCCTGGATCGCCGACTTTTTCGCGGCCGCATCGGCCGCCGCCGGGGAAGGCGAAGGCGCCGCGAAAGCGAACAGCGGTAGAATCGTTAGGGCGAAGGCAGCGGCAAGCAAGCGAGAGCGGTGCATGGTCGCAGACCTAACCCGCAAGCGTCGGCACGGCAAGCGTTGTAGGGCGGGCGCTCCGCCTGCCCAGATT
>JACCZO010000443.1 GCA_013695925.1 Chthoniobacterales bacterium | reverse complement strand
AGCCAGCGTAAATATTGCGCTGCCATGCCTGAGCAGCGGCTTCATCACGCGTTGAACTAAGGAAGCGCTCCCAGGCTCCCTTTTCGTGCCAGACCGGGGCGAGTTCCCAGACGCAGAAGGTTGGCTTTTGTATTCCTTCGCGGGGCCAGACGGCGAAGTCGGCCATGGCGGCACCGTTTTTGTAGAAGACGGTTTCCCAGACTTCGTTGTTCCCGCGCCAAGTGTTGACGATGAGGAAATAGAAATCGTTTCCGCAGCGGTGCAGGATGACAAAGCCGAGGCCTTTCGCTTCAAGCGGGTGTTGAGAAAGATAGACGCGTGCCAACCGGTCAATCTCCTCCGGCACCGGCTCGTCCTGCGGGGCAAGTGCATACCACTTCAGGAGGGCGCCGCCGGTTTCGATCGGCTCGCCCGGCGTAACGCATTTCGGCGAATGTCGGTAGCTTTCATCTACCCCGAGGTCGTTCCGGAGGACATCGGCGAAGCGTGTCGAGTGATGGTATGTCGTCGGGGTTGCCACACTTTATTTCTAGCGGCGGCGCATGAGCCCGGACAAGCGATAAATCCTACGAGGCCTCGACGATGCTGCCGCGGGCTCTCAGATCCCTTGGATCCTGCACAATTGACTCACCAAGAGCGGTAAGGGGCGTGGCCAGCGGCCTCGCTGTGGAATACGCGCCAACTGCGGCTAGGATCATCGTCACATGAAGAAAAAGCAGCACCTCGCCACGCGCGTCATTCACGCTGGTCAAACGCCCGACCCATCCACCGGCGCGGTCATGACCCCGATTTACCAGACCTCGACCTACGTCCAGGAAAGTCCCGGGCGGCACAAAGGCTACGATTACGCGCGCTCGATTAACCCCACCCGCTGCGCCTACGAACGCTGCGTAGCCGATCTCGAAAGCGGCACGCGCGGCTGGGCTTTTGCTTCTGGCCTCGCCGCCATGTCCACCGCGCTCGAGACGATCGACAGTGGCTCGCATGTCCTGGTAAGCGACGATCTTTACGGCGGCACCTATCGGCTTTTCGAAAAAGTCCGGCGCCGCTCCGCGAATCTCGATTTCACCTTCATCGATATGAGCGACCCGGCGAAAATCGAGGCCGCGATGAAGCCCAATACGCGCATGGTCTGGGTTGAAACGCCAAGTAACCCGCTGCTCAAATTGATCGATCTCGAGGCGGTGGCGCAGATCGCGCGCAAACACAGCGCCACCTCCGTTTCCGACAACACCTTCGCCAGTCCATGGATCCAGCGGCCGATCGAGCTCGGTTTCGACCTGGTCATTCATTCCGCGACCAAGTATCTCAACGGCCACTCCGACATGGTCGGCGGCGTCGCCGTCGTGGGGGAAAACAAGGAGCTCGGCGACCAGATGCAATTTCTGCAAAACTCAGTCGGCGCGATCGCTGGCCCGTTCGACAGCTTTCTCGCCATGCGCGGATTGAAGACACTTGCCTTGCGCATGGAGCGGCATTGCGAAAACGCCGCCGAGCTTGCCGCCTGGCTGGAAAAAGAACCGAAGGTGCGAGAGACAAAATATCCCGGCCTAACGAGTCATCCGCAGCACGAACTCGCGCAGCGACAGATGGGCGATCGCTTCGGCGGCATGGTCACGCTCATTCTCGACACCGATCTCGCCGGCACTCGGCGCTTTCTCGAAAACACCCACCTCTTCTCGCTCGCCGAAAGCCTCGGCGGCGTCGAGAGCCTGGTGAATTATCCGCCGATCATGACCCACGGCGCGATTCCGGAGGAAAAACGGATCGCGCTCGGCATCACCGAATCGCTCGTTAGGCTATCGGTCGGGGTGGAAGACGTGGAAGATCTGCGCGACGACCTGCGGGAAGCGCTCGCCGCGATTTAGAGAGACGTCGCCCAGAGCACCAGCGAACCAGACGACGTGTCCAGCGCTAACTTCTGGGGAGCGCGTGCGCCGGTAGTGTTGGTCAATTGTCAGTTAGGAGGTCGAGGGGATGAAGGCCAACCGGGGTTTACTTTGGTTTTGGCTAAAGCGGTTTTGATCCACCAGTGGTCCCAATCAGCGGGATGGCTCTGGAGCCAG
>JACCZO010000434.1 GCA_013695925.1 Chthoniobacterales bacterium | reverse complement strand
ATTCGAGTGACCGATCGCGGACGCGAAGTAGCCGTGCTTAAAGCACCAGCGCCGGCTGAAGCTGCCGGCAAACCATTTCCCAAACGCCCGCGCGCTTCTCTCCCTAAGGTGCGGGTTGATTCGTCGGTTTACATCTCAGAGGAGCGCGACAGCCGGTGATCTATTTCGACAGCACTTATATCATCAAGTGCTACCTCGCCGAGCCGGGCACAGCCGAGGTGCTCGCGCTGGCTCAGTCGCATCCCGGGCGAGCGTGCGCTTTACATGGCCGCCTTGAATTCTTTTCTGCCGTAAAACGACATCTGCGCGAGGGCAACCTGCCCGCGAGCAAGGCACACGAGGTCCTCAGGCAATTCACGCGTGACGAAGCGGCGGACCTCTGGTCATTTCTCCCTTTGGCTCGATCCTTGATCGAGTCAGCTTGCACGCGGCTGGCGGCGCTTCCCTACCCTGTGCTTTGCCGGGCCGCGGACGCCTTGCATCTCACCTGTGCCGCCGTCAACGGCTTTGACGCCATTTACAGCAACGACCGGCATTTGCTCACGGCTGCACCGCATTTCGGACTGGAAGGTCGCAACGTGATCCGATAAGAAAAGGAAATCTGCGATGTTCCGTCCATCTCCTTCCGCAAAGCGGTGTAGCGACAGCCGTGCCGGCCGCACCAAAACAAAGACTTGGGCGAGTGATTGGACCCGCGACGGTTTACGTCGAGCTAAGGACTGACGTTGCGGGGGTCCCGTGCGGCAATGTTAAAATTTTTAGACGCGACCCCGGCCTGCGCGCGCCCTCCCGCCTGTTCTATTTGGGGCTAAGAGCGGCTGCGACGCCCGGAAGCGCGTTCTACGACCAAAGGAGCTGCCACGGAGATAGAGGGCCGAGATGCGCTACATCACGATTCGATCGCCTCGTCGCACTGCGCGCGGTAGGAGCGTCCACATGTCAGTCGGAAACACGGCGGTCGCTCGGCTATTGAGGTAGAAAGGTTCGCCTGATTGCTGGCCGGTTTCGAGTGACCAGATGCGCGCCGTATGGTCGTCGCAGGGCTGTGCTGGGTAGGGATCATCCGAGAGGTCGATCGTGCCGAAGAGGTTTTGAGACTGCAATCCAAAAGCGGGCGAAAACAACGATAACTGCGTGCCACATCGATGTGGGGCCTCGGCAATCTCGGCTTCAATCGTACGGCCGGCCGCGCAAGGGAAAGAGAGAGGGCCATCCATTGTCTCCGCCCCGGAAACCAACGATCTCAGGCTAGACCGCAAGAATTTCTTGCCGCCCGAGACCGGCGACGCTCGCAAATCTCCGATCGGGGCTTTTCTTCGAACGCATTCCGTGCGGGTTTGTCTCACCATGCCTATGAGATCAACGCAGGAAATTACCCAACAGGTACAGGAGTTGGGACAATGGATCGCGCCGCTCCGCGAGCAAGTCGGCCACGTCGTCATCGGACAAAAATATCTGGTCGACCGGCTCCTGCTCGGACTTCTCGCCAATGGCCACATCCTGCTCGAAGGCGTGCCCGGCCTCGCTAAGACGCTCACCGTCAAAACGATGGCGGCGTGCATCCAGACTGGTTTTCAGCGCCTGCAATTTACGCCCGATCTTTTGCCCGCGGATTTGATCGGCACGCTGATCTACAACCCGCGCAGCGGCGAGTTCACGACCAAGCTCGGGCCGATTTTTTCCAACCTGATCCTGGCCGACGAAATCAACCGCGCCCCGGCCAAGGTGCAGAGCGCGCTGCTCGAGGCGATGCAGGAACGGCAGGTCACGATCGGCGACAAGACCTATCCGCTCGCCGACCCCTTCCTCGTCCTCGCGACCGAAAACCCGCTCGAACAGGAAGGCACCTACCAGCTCCCCGAAGCGCAACTCGATCGTTTCATGCTCAAGCTCAACGTCGGTTACCCGGCGAAGGCGGAGGAGCGCCGCATTCTGGATTTAATGGCGACCTCGGCCCCCGATTTGCACGTCGATGCGGTCGTTGCGCCGGAACAGATCATCGCGGCGCGCAACCTGGTGAACGAAATCTACATTGATGATCGGGTGAAGGATTACATCGTCGACGTCGTCTGGGCGACGCGCGAGCCGGCGTCGTATCGACTCGAGTTGGAAGGGTTGGTGCGTTACGGCGCTTCGCCGCGCGCCACGATTTACCTCGCGCTGGCCGCGCGCGCTTACGCTTTTCTGAACGGGCGCGGATACGTCACCCCGCAGGACATCAAGAGCATCGGGCCCGATGTGCTGCGCCATCGCATTATCGTGAGCTACGAAGCAGAGGCCGAGAGCGTTTCGAGCGAGACGGTCATCGAACGGATCTTTGCCGGGCTGCCGGTGCCGTGATTGGGGGAAGAAGTGATCGGTGATCGGTGATCGGTGAACAGTGATCGAATGAGCGCGGCGAAGTCTTTTCGGGATTTGAAGGTTTATCAGACCGCACAAGAAGCGGCGCGGCTGGTCTTTGAAGAATCGAAAAGGTTTCCGCGTGAGGAACGCTATTCGCTTACCGATCAAATCCGGAGGAGTTCTCGCGCGATCAAAGCGATGCTCGCCGAAGCGTGGGCTCGTCGCCGTTACAAGGCGGCTTTCGTGCACAAAATCGACGAAGCGCTGGGAGAAGCCTATGAGACGCAATCGTGGTTGGACGACGCAGTCGACAGTGAATACCTCTCGAAGGAGAGCTTCGACGATTTGAACCGACGTTACGACGCCATCGGCGGCATGCTTTCGCGCATGATCGATCGCGCCGACGACTTTTGTAAATTCGCGCCAGATACTGATTATCGATCAGTCATTCGCGAAGGCGAGGAATCACCGATCACCGATCACTGATCACCGATCACTATTCACACATGGAAGCAGCCGAGATCCTTAAAAAAATCAGAACCCTCGAGATCAAGACCAAAGGTCTCGTGCAATCGGCCTTCGCGGGCGATTACCACAGCGTTTTCAAGGGGCGCGGGATGAATTTCGAGGACGTGCGCGAGTACCAGCCGGGTGACGAAATCCGCTCGATCGACTGGAACGTGACCGCGCGCCTCGGCACCGCCTTCGTCAAGAAATTCACCGAGGAACGCGAGCTTACCGTCATGCTCGTGGTCGACGTCAGCGCCTCGGGGAATTTCGGCAGCGTCGCGCTCTCCAAACGCGAGCTGGCGGCGGAAGTCGCCTGCCTGCTCGCCTTCAGCGCGATTCGCAACAACGACAAGGTAGGCCTCATCCTTTTCTCGGATCAGGTCGAGCTTTTCATCCCGCCAAAGAAAGGGCGCTCGCATACGCTGCGCGTCATTCGCGAGATTCTTTTCTTCGAGCCGAAGGGGCGCGGCACCCTCCCGGCTCTGGCACTCGATTATCTGAACCACGTCGTCACCCGGCGCTCGGTCGTTTTCTTCATCTCCGATTTTCAGGCGGAGGATTTTTCGCGCGCTCTCACCATCACGAGCCGACGACACGATTTCGTCGCCATCCGGATCGATGACGAACGCGAGGAAACGCTGCCCGACATCGGGCTCATCACCCTGGAAGACGCCGAGACCGGCGAGCAGGTCGAGGTCAACACCGGCGACCGGCGCACCCGGACCCGGTTTGCGGAAGCGGCGCGGGCCCAGCTCGCGGAGACGAACCACGTCCTCCGCCGCAACAACATCGACACCATTTCACTCCGGACGAACGACGATTATCTCCCGGCTTTGCGCGCTTTTTTCAAGCAGCGCGAGCGCCGCATGGCGCGTCGTTAGGCAAACATCATGGCTGTCTTTCTCGCGCAGGAATTCCACGACATCACCGGGCCGGTGAATTATTTCATCCTCAAGCCCTGGATGGTCTTCTGCGCGGTCGCAGGCTTTCTCCTGCTCCTCGGCCTAACGATCTGGCTGATCAAGCGCTGGCGGAACCGCCCGGTCGTCGTCAAGACCCCGCGGGAACGCGCGCTCGATCTCCTCGCCCGGGTCGAGACCGAGATCGACAAGTTGTCTCCCTATGAATTCAGCATCCGCGTCTCGGATATCCTGCGCCGTTATGTAACCGAGCAATATCAGCTCCCGGTCACGCGCCAGACCTCGGTCGAGTTTCTCAACGCGCTCGCCGCGACCTCGCCCTTTTCGGCCGATGAGCAAACGCTTCTGAGTGATTTTTTGAACCGGTGCGACCTGATCAAGTTCGCGCGCTACGACGCGACGGTGGAAGACAGCCGCCTCCTGCTCGACGAGGCCGGCCGTTTTGTGAAAGGAGGCGCACTTGCACCTGTCTGACGTGTTTTCATCGAACTCGCCCTGGCACTTTTCCTTCGCGCACCCCTGGATGCTGCTGCTCCTGCTTCTCGTGCCGGTGCTCATGTGGCTGCGCGGCCAGCGCGGCGCGGCCGCGGCCCTGGTTTTTTCCTCGACTGCGACCCTGCGCGCGCTCGGCAAACGCAGCACTTCCCGCGCAGGGCGCATCATGCATGGCCTGCTTTACCTCGCCCTCGCCATTTTCATCATCGCCCTCGCCCGCCCACAGCTTGGCAAAAGCCTGACCGAGGTCGAGGCGAGCGGGATCGACATCATGGTCGTGCTCGACGTTTCGGGCTCGATGCTGACCAAGGATTTCACCGTCGGCGGCGATTCCGCGACCCGGATTGATGCGATTCGCGAGGTGACGCGGAAATTCATCGAAGCCCGGCCTAACGACCGGGTCGGGATCATCGCCTTTGCCGGACGGCCCTATGTCGTTAGTCCGCTGACTCTCGATCACGATTGGCTGCTGCAAAATCTGGAGCGGGTCCGGATCGGCCTGGTCGAGGATGGAACCGCGATCGGTTCCGCGATGGCGTCGGCTGCCAATCGCCTGAACGACAAACAATCGAAAAGCCGCGCCATCGTTCTCCTCACCGATGGCGAAAACAACGCCGGCAAGATTCCACCGAACACCGCCGCGGAAGCGATCAAGGCCCTCGGCATCCGCCTTTTCGCGATCGGCGCTGGCATCAATGGCGTCGCGCCCGTCCCGGTCTTCGATCCTGCGAACGGCCGGCCAGTGACCGATGTCGCGGGCAACGTCATGTATCGGAATCAACGGGTGCGTTTCGACGAAGCGGCCCTGAAGGAAGTCGCGAAAATCGCCGGTGGCCAGTTCTTCCGCGCGACCGACACCGACTCGCTTGAGCAGATCTATGTGGACATCGACAAGATGGAAAAATCGACCGTCTCGGTGAAAAAATATCAGCAGTACCGCGATCTTTTCCCGGCCTGCCTGATGGCGGGCGCGGGCCTCCTCCTGGCCGAGCTCCTCCTTTCGCAAACGATTTGGAAAAAACTGCCGTGAAAATGCAAGGTAGCGCAAGCTCCCAACTTGCAGTTTTTTCACCGAGCAAGCTGGAAGCTTGCGCTACCCTATGACGTTCGGTTATCCCATCTGGCTCTGGGGCTTGTTTCTCCTTCCCTTGCTGGCCTTTTTCTTTGCCCGCGCCGAGCAGCGCGGGGCGGAAAAGCTACAGCTTTTCGTCGCCGCGCGCCTCCTTCCCCAACTCGCCGGCACGGTCAATCGCGCCCGGCGCATTTTTCGTTTCGTCCTCCTCCTCCTCGTCCTCGCCCTTATCCTCGTGAGTCTGGCGCGCCCGCGCTGGGGCTACGCCTATGATGAGGTAAAACGCAAAGGACTCGATCTCCTTCTCGCGGTCGACGTCTCGCGCAGCATGCTCTCAAACGACGTGCAGCCGAATCGCCTCGAGCGGGTCAAACTGGCGACCCAGGATCTGATCAACGAACTGCAGGGCGATCGCGTCGGCCTGATTGCTTTCGCGGGGCGCGCCTTTTTGCAGGCGCCGCTCACGATTGATTACAGCGCGGCGGTCGATTCAATCAACGAGCTCGACACCAAGATCATCCCGGAGGGCGGGACGAACATCTCGGAGGCGATCGCCCTTGCCA
>JACCZO010000358.1 GCA_013695925.1 Chthoniobacterales bacterium | reverse complement strand
GCCGACTGCACGCTGGGCGGACGCCGCTTCCTAATGCTCCGGAGTGTTCGGCGAGGCGCCGAACACGGCACGCGAGGCGCGTGCGCTCCCCCAGAAAAATCCCGGCGCACTGTTCGTTAGGCTAATTAACCGCCGGCGTAATCCGGATACTTCTGGCGCAACTGCGCGTTGGCGCGCTCGGCTTCGTCGAACTTGCCGGCTTTCTGGTAAGCCTTGGCCGCCTTGGCGAGAGCTTGCGGCGTGATCTCGGGATCGTCGTAGAGCAGGGCAATGCTCATGAAGGCTTTGCCCGCCTCTTCAAATTTCTCCCGCTCCATCTCGACCTCGCCGGCGAGCAGGCGCGCCTGGGCATTGACCCGGCCCTCCGGTTGCAATTTCATGATTTCCTCGGCGATTTTTTGCGCGTCATCCGGTTTGTGTGCGCCGATTTTGGCTTCGCCTAACGCCAGCAACGCCTTGGCCTCGGCGGCCGGATCGGTTGTCGTTTCAAGAAATTTCTGCAGCGAAGTTTCCGCGTTGGCTGGCTGGTTCAGTTTCATCTGGGCGTCGCCCAAATAGAACCAAAAGTCTGGTTTTACGCTGCTGACGTTGCCGGTTTTACTCAGGGCAACGAGGTATTTGGCGGCCGGCGCGTACTTTTTCGCGTTGTAGAATTCGAGTCCGAGCCATTCCAAAATTTCCGCCGGGACCTGCCCGTTAGGCGACGAGGCGTAGAAGCTATCTACCTCTTTGGCCAGCGGGTCGCGCTGCTTGAGATAGAAATAGGAGGACATAATGCGGAGCGCCGCCGGGATGCCGTACTGCTCTTTGTTCAACTCGCGGGCCTGCTGCATTTCCGCGATCGCCGTCTCGTAATCCTTCGCCTCAAAAGCCGACTTCCCGATGTAGTAATGGGCCTGCGCGGCGGCGGCCGTCTTCGGATATTCCTTCAGGAGCTGCTGAAAGGTTGCGGTCATTCCTTTGGTGTCGTCAGCCTGCCCGAGGAGGAGCGCTTTTTGTTGTAGAGCCGCCTCTCGTTCCCGCGCTTTGGGGTAGCTGATGAGCAACTGCTCAAGATCGCTCCGGGCGCGCTCGTATTGTTTGCCTTCCTGGTAAGCGAGGGCGCGCTGCGCGAGGGCGGAGGGAACCTGCGGATGTTGGGGAAAAGCCTGCAGGAAGTAGGCAAAGGCTTCGATCACCTTCTCAGGCTGCTTCGTCTGGACATAACACCAGCCAAGTTTGAAGGCCGATTCGGCGCGCAACTTGGCCGACAGCTTCGAATCGCGCAGACCGGCGTAGAGAGGCGCGGCGGCGGCAAAATCCTTTTCTTTGTAGAGCGCCTCGGCTTTCAGCAGCTTCGCCTGGTCGGCTCGTTCACCCTCGGGATTATCCTTCAGGAACTGGTCGATCTCCGTGCCCAGATTGGGATCGTTGGCATTGTAGAGCGCAATCAAGCGCTGATAGCGCGCGTCCTTCGCTTCTTCGCGGCTGGGATATTTTTGAATGATCTGCTGATAGATCGCCTGCGCTTCCTTCATGTGGCCGAGCTGACGCTGGCTGTTCGCGGCCAGCAGCATCATCTCGGGCCGGACCTCTTCCGGGATGTCGTCTTTGCTCTTTTGGTAATCAGCGACCGCCTGCGCGTAATCGCCGGCCTGAAATTCGAGCCGGAGCAAACCGACCGCGGCAACCCCGCTCCAGCGTCCGGCCTCGGGAAGGGAGCGCCCTTTTTTCAAGAGGGTGGTCGCCTTGTTCGACATCGCCTTGTCCGATGGAACATTTTGCGCGAGGTCGAGCGCGACCAGGCCGGCCCGCACGGTCGCTTCGGCCTTGAGCGCCGGTTTGCTCGCCTCGTTGGCAAGCGCTTCGAATTGTTTCAGGGCGTCGCCCTTGCGACCGGCGGCGAGAAAAATAGAGCCGACCGCGAGCCGCGAGTCATCTCGAAATGGATTCGGATTATCGACCGCGATAACCCGCTGATAGACATCGCGCGCCTCATCCTTGCGATCAAGATTTTCCAGGCAGCGCGCTTCAAAATAACGGGCGGAAAGGGCGAGCGCGGAGTCTTTCACCTTTGCGGCGGCGCCATGGAAATAGGGGAATGCACCCGCGTAATCCTTGTCGTTGAAATAAATTTCCGCGAGACCGTAGGAGGCCGGACCGGCCATCTCGCTCTCAGGGAAATCGCGCAGGACGGTTTGAAAACTGGTCCGCGCCGCGGTCGTGCGATTAAGCGCGCGATAAGCCTGCCCCATATAAAAAAGCGCGGTCGCACGTTCGGAAGAGTTGGGATAAAGCCCGAGAAATTTTTCGTATTCTGGAACGGCGAGGTCGTAGAGCTTGCGGCTGAAAAGACCGTTCGCATAGTCGAGCTGATTCTTCTGCGGCGAGTCAGCGCTATTCTCCCGCGAATCAGCTCGAGTATCCGGCGAGACGGCGCCAGTATCCGGCGGTTCGTCAACGGAAGAAGGCGCTGCGGTGGGGGAAGGAATGACCGTCGTTACTTCAGGGACGGGCAGGGCCCGCATCACGGTCGGTTCCGGAGTGGGAGTCACCGGAATGGCCCGGGCCACCGGGATCTGCTCGACCGGCTGGGCCCTCCGAACGCGCGGCGGCGGTGTGACCTGGGCGAATACGATGGATGAAAAAAGAAACCCCGCCGCCGCGAAGGAAAGCGCGGCGATCGTTAGGCGCGGCTTCATTTTGCGGTGGCGAAAGCGACGTTTGTCACTCCGGCGAGGCTGCAAACGTTGAGCACGTTGACGATGTTTTTGTAGGCGCCGGCTTCATCGCCGCGAATGACGACCGCCTGGTCGGGATTGAGCGCGACCAGGCCCTTCAACATTGTCGTGAGGTCGGCTTCCGACAGAGTGCGGCGATTGACGACCACGTTGCCGTCGGCTTTCACATTCACGATCACGTCGCCGATCGGCGCCGATTTTTCCTGGGCCGCGCTGGCTTTGGGGATTTTGACGTCGAGCTCGTTTTCGTTCCGCGCTGCGTTCCAGGTGACGAGGAAGAAAATGAGAAGGAGCAGGAGAACGTCGACCAACGGCGCGAGTTGGATGCCGGGATGTTGCGAAGCGGTGCAGCTGCGGAAATTCATCGGGTGAGTGAGCGTCCGCGAGGGACGCAAAAGTTTCGAAGCCTAACGGCGTTCAAAATTCATCTTCGAGCAAGGCGGGCGCGCGCTCCCGGCGCCGGCTGGGCTGGACCGAGAGAAGCGCCAGAATGTGGGTGCTGGCCGACTCGAGGTCGGAGATCAGGCGTTGGGCGCGGCCCCGGAAAAAGGCGTAGAAAATCATCGCGGTAATGCCGATGCCGAGACCGCCGCAGGTGTTGATGAGCGCTTCGCTGATTCCTTTGGAGAGCAAAATGTAGCGCGACGGGCCCATCTCGGAGCCGAGCGCGCCGAAGGAGCGGATGATACCGATGACCGTGCCGAACAATCCAACGAGCGGGCCAATCGTCGCGATATCCGCCAGGTAGGTGACGCGGTTATGCAGATTGGTTGCGACCCGTGTGCCTTCGGTCTGCGCGATCTCGCGCGCCTGGGCAAACTCGGCATTCGGATTTTTCGTCATGAAATCGAGGGTCTTTTGCACGACCCGCGCGATCGCTTCGCCGTGCCGATTGGAGACGGCGAGGAGGCCGAGATAATCGCGTTTTCGGAGAAGGGCATCGGCCGTCGCCATGTAGCCGCTGCTCACCACCGCGCCGCGGCGGATGGTGAAAAAGTAGACGATAATCAACATGACCGAGAAAACGGAGAGGAGAAAAAGCAGAATCATGACCGGCCCGGCCGCGATCATGGCGTCGAGGATGTTAGTGCTGCGGGGCAGGATGGGCTCGGGACCTGGCGCCTGGGCAAGGGCGGGACCGGCGCTGGCAAGGACGACGAGCAGGGAAAGGAAACTTTTCATGCTCAACTGGGCGTTAGCATAGGTGCGGAGATTGACGATGCAAATGCATCGGAGCAGAGACAGTGCGCCGGCGGCGCTCGTTCATCCTTCTCCTCCGCCACAAAAAGGAAACCGTTGGAGAAGGGAACCCTGGTAGGGCGACTCCGTTGAGCCTCGGGTATCACAATTTTGCCAGTGCCCGGCTCGACTGAGTCTCGCCCTACCGGGAGGACAACCGCCGCACTCGGAAAATATGCGCGGGCTGCAGCCCGGGATGAAGCGCAACGTAGTTCGTTTTCCCGTGCCAGATGTAGCGCACGTCGCCGAGCAGGTCGTGCACTTCGTAGCTGTCGCCCTCGATGTCGCCGAAATCTTCCACCGGCGCTTCCACGTAGCCCGACTGGGTGAATAGTGGGTCGAGATTCACGACCACAAGAATGATGCTGTCACGCGCCGGCGTCATTTTGCTGTAGAAGAGCAACTGGTCATTCGCCGCCGGATGAAAACGCAGATTGTCGTAGAAATGGAGCGCGCGATTTTCGCGCCGGATCCGGTTTAGCTTTGTCATCAACTCTTTGATGTTTCCGGGCGCGTCCCAGTTGCGTCCTTTGAGCTGATATTTTTCCGATTCGAAATATTCCTCACGGCCCGGGAGGGCGGCGTTCTCGCAGAGTTCGAAGCCGCTGTAGATCCCGTAAACGCTGGAAAGCGTCGCCGCGAGCACGGCCCGGATCTGGAACACCGGCCTCCCGCCGGTCTGGAGATGGAAAGGCAAAATATCCGGGGTGTTGGTGAACAAATTACCCCGGAAATATTCGCTCATTTCGGTTTGCGTGAGCTCGGTGAAGTATTCCTCCAGCTCGGCCTTCTCGGTCCTCCAGGTGAAATAGGTGTAGCTCTGGGTGAAGCCAGCTTTGGCCAGGGCCTTCATCATCTTCGGCCGCGTAAAGGCTTCGGAAAGGAGGATGGTGTCGGGAAATTTCGCCTGCACTTTCGCGATCAGATATTCCCAAAACGCGACCGGTTTGGTGTGCGGATTATCGACCCGGAAATTCCGTACTCCGCGCTCGGCCCAGAAGAGAATGATGCTTGTCATCTCATCCCAAAGCTCCTGCCAGTTCGGGCAACGGAAGTTGAGCGGATAAATGTCCTCGTATTTTTTCGGCGGGTTCTCGGCGTATTTGATTGTGCCGTCGGGGCGTTTGTAGAACCACTCGGGATGTTCCGCGACGTAGGGATGATCGGGCGAGCAGTTGATCGCGAAATCGAGCGCGATCTCCATCCCGCGCTTCCGGATTTCCTTTTCCAGCCAGGCGAAATCTTCGAGCGTGCCTAACGATGGCTCGACGTCCTTGTGCCCGCCGCCGTTGGGCGCGCCAACGTTGCGGTTGCCGATCGCGTAGGGGACGCCCGGCTCGCCCGGCGCGCAGGTGACGGAGTTGTTCCGGCCTTTCCGATTCGTTAGGCCAATCGGATGGATGGGCGGGAAATAAATGACGTCGAAGCCCATCGCCCGGGCGTCGTCCACGCGCTCCAGGCAATCGCGAAAAGTCGAGCCACGATCGGCCAGACCCTCGGCAGAGCGGGGAAAAAACTCATACCAGGCCGCTGTCCGGGCCGCCACCCGGTCGACCTTCACGCGCGGCGGCGGTGTATATTGGGTCGCGCCGGAGCGCGCGGCGTAAGTGGCCATGAGCACTTCCAATTCGCCGGAACGCGCGAGGCGGTTGATGACTGCGTCCGTGCTGCTGCGCATCTGTTCGGCAAACTCGCGGAGGCGCTTCGCGTCGGCACCGCGGGCGCGTTTGGCGGCGGCGGTGAGGAGCGCGGCGCCCTCCAGTTTCTCGCTCGTCAGATTGGCCAGGCCGGCTTCGAACTTGGCCGCAAATTCGTGCTGCCAACCGCCGAAAACATCGGTCCAAGCCTCGACCGTATATTCATAAGTGGCGTTTTCGTAGACCGAAAAAATCCCGCGCCAACGATCGTTGTCGACGAGTTTCATGGCGGTCTCGTGCCAGCTCGTCTGACCCAGGACGCGCCACTTCAGGGAGGCCGCTACGAGATCGTGGCCATCCTTGAAAATGTCGGCTTCGACCACCACGTCTTCGCCGACCACACGCTTGATCGGGTATCGGCCGCCATCGAGGAGCGGCTCGAGCTTCTCGATGACGGCGGCGGGGAATTGGCTGAGCATCGTTCAATCAATCGAAAACGGCCGGTCACGAAAGGACAAATTGGCCGATGGGCGTGTTCGGGCGGGTAGGGCCGGGTGGCGCACACGTCTCGTATGCTGGCGACTGCGTTCCGCATCCGCGAACTTTCATTTGGACACCGTTTGGACAGGCCGCTTTGGAAAACGGAAGTTCGTCGCGGTGGGACACCGCGACCAGACACGAGACGTGTGCGCTACCCGGAGGGCGCGAAACGCTTAGAGCGCGAAATAGAAGGCGGCTTCGTAAAGCCCGGAGATGCGCGCTTCCTCCCGCCGCACCGGCGTCTGCAGGACTTTCTCGAACATGTCCTGTTCGAGTCGTCCGATGATCTCGTACTTTTCGATCAGATTCATGATTGGCGAATGACATTCCAGGATCTGCGGGCCACCCTCGCTCGGCTCGTTTACGAACTGCGACATGTGTCCCTCTTCGTCGCGAATGCTGGCGAGAAACTTGGCGCGTTCTTCGACTGTCTCGCCTTTCACCTTCTCCTTCAGCCCATCGGTTTTCCGCTCGAAAAGATTGTAAAGCAGCTTCTCCGGGGCGTTGGTTCCGTGGATTTCGTCGATCGACTGGAGGAGATCGAGCGTGAACGCATTGCTATCCGCCTGGAAAAGCGCATGGCTGCGGCGGGTCAGCCGGTAAACCATTTCCGGGCGGCCCATTTTTTGCGGGCGTCGCCACGTATCGAGGTAGCCATCGCGTTCCAGGGTCAGGCAATGCTGCTTGATCCCCATGTAGCTCATCTTCATTTTCGCGACGAGCTGGTTCACGGACAGGCCCTTGGTGCGCTTCAGGGTATTGAGAATTTCGAGGCGTTGGGTGCGGCCGATTTCGGCGAGTAATCGTTGGTTCACGGTGATCTCCTTTTTCGTAATTTGAAGGGAAATTCCTTTATACGCGTGGCGCGCAATCAATCGCAAGCAAATCTCTTGGCCGGGGGCCAGGTTTTCCTGAGCTGAACTTTCTCCCGTTTCTGGCGGCGTTTCAAAGTCCCTCAGAATCAACACTCGTTGCAGGGGTTGGCAAGAATCCGCGAGGGAGCGACCGATTGTCGGCTTTTGGTTGGCGGAGTGATGGGCAGGGGAGCGCCTACTGGAGGCGATTCGTCGAGACGGGGTCGAAAAGATGAGCCTTCTCCAGGTTCATCTCGAACTGAAACCGGTGTCCGGCCTCGCGGTGATCGAGCGCTTGCTGGCTCCGGCAGACGAGAGTGTGCGCGCCGGTCTGGAGATAAAGATTGGTCTCCGCGCCCATCGGTTCGACGATATCGACGATCGCGGGAAATCCATTTGCGAGCGCTTTCCCTTCTTTGCGGCTGAACTTCGCCACCTCCAGATCTTCCGGACGAATTCCCAGGATGACACTTTTGCCGAAAAACTCCTGCGCCGCCGGGCGATCGGCCGCGGCAAAAGCGATGTCGATCGTCCCGCCTTCAATTTCGCGAAAACGGATTTTGTCGCCTTCACTCTTCAGCGTGCCGGCGATGAAGTTCATCGCCGGACTGCCGAGAAATCCGGCTACAAATAGATTCACCGGCTCGTTGTAAAGGACCAGCGGCGCGTCGTTCTGTTGCACCACGCCGTCGTTCATGACCACGATCCGGTCGCCCATCGTCATGGCTTCGACCTGATCGTGCGTGACGTAAATCATCGTCGCCTGGAGCCGCTGATGCAGCTTCGTGATTTCCGTCCGCATCTGCACCCGCAGCTTGGCGTCGAGATTGGAGAGCGGCTCGTCGAAGAGGAAAACTTTCGGTTGCCTAACGATCGCGCGTCCGACCGCGACCCGCTGCCGCTGGCCGCCGGAGAGCGCCTTCGGTTTGCGATCGAGCAAGCCCTCGATCCCGAGGATGCTGGCCGCGTCGAGCACCCGCTTCTTGATTTCGGCTTTCGGATATTTCCGCAGCTTGAGCCCGAAAGCGAGATTATCGAACACGCTCATGTGCGGGTAGAGCGCATAATTCTGGAAGACCATCGCGATGTCGCGGTCCTTCGGCGCGACGTCGTTGACCCGCTTCTCGCCGATGTAAACGTCGCCCTTCGAGATTTCCTCGAGCCCGGCGATCATGCGCAGGGTGGTCGATTTTCCACAGCCGGAAGGGCCGACGAGGACGACAAACTCGCGGTCCGCGATCTCCAGGCTGACGTCCTTGACCGCGGTCACGGCGCCGCCCTTTTCGCCCGGGTAAATTTTGAAGACGTTTTTAACGGAGACCTTGGCCATGAGAGCGAGACGGCCAAACTAGGTATCGGGCCGGAAGGGGTCAATCCCCATGTCGCGCCTTCGGTCGAGCGCTAGAGAAAGGGCAGCTCGACCACCTCCACGGGATGCTCCGCGGCCGATAATTTTGTCCCGGGCTGATTGAACCCGCGCTTCACATAACCGAGCGCGATTTCTTTGCCGAGGCGATCGCTCCGCGTCGCGCTCGTGATCCAGCCGACGTCTTTCGCGTCGCCGGGCGCGAGCAAACGCGTTGCCGGCGTCAGGGAAGAACCGTCGCTCGAGACCAGGCCGCAAAGCCGTTTGCTCATCTGTCCCGACATCTTCATCCTCGAAATGACTTCCTGCCCGATGTAGCAACCTTTCGCATAATCAATCGCGTCGTCCGCCAGATTCGCTTCCACCGGGATGATCTGGTTGCTTAACTCCAGCCCCCAGCGCGGAATGCCCTGCTCGATCCGCAGTCGCTCCGTGGCGTCTGCGTCGAGCAAAGTTTCGTGGGCCGCAAGTTCCTGCAAAACCCGATCGTGTTCCGCCGCCGGCACGATGAGATCCCAACCGGCGAGGCCGAAGCGTTTTGCCCGGAGCCAGCGGGAGTCGTTAGGCAAAACTGGCGCCTGCTCGGCCGTGACGTGAAAGAGAGCAAACTCCTCGCTGACATCGTCGACCACGACGTCATCCGCGATGATGTAGCGATCGAGCCTCTGCGCGAGCGACTCGCGTTGCTCGCCCTCGGCATCGATGAACAACCCGTCCGCATCGGTGCTGACAAAAATGAGCGCGTCAATTTTCCCTTTCGCGTTCAGAACGCAGGCCGGCAGCGACGCGTTCGCGTTCGCTTTCCGGATGTCATTGGTCACCTGCCCGTTCAGAAACCGCACCCGGTCATTGCCGGTCAGGCGGAATTTCGCGCGCGCGGAAAGATCAAAGAGCGGCATCAGGACTCGCGCCGCGAGGCGGAGGCGCGCCGGCTAAACCAGCTGCGAAATCCGCCGGAAAGATTCAGGCCTTCGAGGTCTTCCGCTTTTTCCTGGCCGTTTTCCTTCTTCGCTTCTTCCTTCTTTTCCTCGGCCGCAGGCGACGGTGCTTCCGCCGGTTCTACTGCCGCTGATTTTGGCTCCGCCGGCTTTTCCGGCTCGGGCGGTTCGGTCGCAACCTCTTGCGTTTCCGGTTTCGGCTCGGGCGGTATCGGTTTTTCGACTGGTTTCTCAGCTGCGGGCGGCGCCGGAAAATACTTTTGCGCGACCGAAGAATAATCCGCATCGCCCCGGCCTTGCTTCAATTCTGCGAATAGCATGTCACCAGACACTTCCGTCACCGGCAGGTCGAGCGAGAATTGCTTCGCCAGCGCGGAAGCGATCCGCACATCCTTGAGCATGTGTTTAACCGAGAAATGAGTTTCGAAATCGCCCGCCAGGATGAGCGGCAACTTCATCTCGAGGGTGGTTGAATTGCTCGCGTTGCATTTCATGGCGCGGGCAAAAAGGTCCGGCGGAATCCCCGCCTTGTGCACAAGCGCCATCCCCTCGGCCGCGATCTGCGCCGTCGCGGCCGTCACGATGTTGGTCGCAACTTTCATGACGCTGGCGTCGCCGACTTTTCCAATGACGAGGATCTCCTTGCTGCTCGCTTCCAAAACCGGGCGCGCCTGTTTCAGAGCCGCTTCATCCCCGCCGATGTAATAAACAAGCTGACCGTTTTCGGCCGCGACTTTGCTCCCGGTGAAGGGCGCCTCGAGAAAGCGCGCGCCGCGCCGTTCCACGACCTCGGCCGCCGCGCGCATGCTTTCCGGCGCGACCGTGCAATGCGCGGTCACGATGTGTTGCGCGGTAAGACCCGGGACGAGTTGCTTGAGTGTCTCGAGCAGCGCCTCGGCGTCCGCGACAAAAATTTGAATAACATCGCAGAGCTCGGCGACCTCGACCGGTGAACCGAGAAAGTTCTGCTCTGGTCGCGGGGTGCGGTTCCAAACGAAGACCTGGAGTCCTTTGTCGCGCAGCGCGCCGGCGACCCGCGAGCCGATGATGCCGAGGCCGATCAGACCGACGTTTTTGTTTTTCGAGCGTGCCATATATCCGCGCCGCGTTGAACGGCAGCGAGCGCAAGTTCAATTTGATTCCGCCGGGCCGCAATGGGCAAATACGAGGGTTCGCTAATCGGTAGGGCGAGACTCTGTCGAGCCGGTGGGAGGATGATCTATTTGCAGCCGCGCGCACTCCCCGGCTCGACGGAGTCTCGCCTACCGAGGGAGCCGCGAAGATTTTACCTTAGCGCCGCAGCATCACTGTCGCCGCATCGTCAGCCAACCCTCAAGGCGGCCAGGCACCGCGGCCTCCGCCCGATCTTTCAGTCTTGCAAGTTGGAAGCCCGCTTTACGAGCCAGGCCAGAGGCCTGTGTTACGGCACGACCGCGAGGGTGAGATCGTTGCCGTCGCCACCGCTGTAGCTGGCTTGCAGATTGTTTCCGTTCACATTCACAATCTCGCCGTCGGGCAGGTTGCTGAAGTTGCCCGTAATCGGGGTCGCGGCGGTGTTCTTGATCACGGTCAGCGTGGTCCCTTGGGTGAGAGGACCCTGCGTCGTGCCGCTCAGGTTAATGGTTGCCCCGCTGTTGATCGTCACTCCGTTGGCCACCACCTTGTCGATCTTCGATCGGTTGCCCTTGGCCTTGAAAGTGTAGGTGTAGGTCGCGTCGGAGTTAAAGGTCAGGCTGCCTCGGATGGAGAGAGTCAGTTGTTTGTTGCCACCATGGGCCGGAGCGAGGAAGGCTCCTCCGCCGCTCCCGGTTCCAACCGTGACCACCCCGGCAATGATCCCGCTCCCGCCCAGCGTGCCCGACGTTACGCTCACTGCGCCCGTGCCGGTGGCTGACCCGGAACTGTTCGTCGCAACCAGTGACCCTCTTTGCACCGTCGTCCCGCCAAGGTAGGCGTTTGCCCTTGTCAGGGTGAGAGTACCCGGGCCCGTCTTGACGATTGAACCACCCGGCCCAGTCGCATCCGAAATCAGCCCCGAAAAGACCGTGCTCTGTCCATTCGCCCCCACCGTCAGCTCATTCGCCGCGAGAACAACCATCCCATCCCCTTCGATCGATCCGACGGCAATTGATCTCTCACTGCTCAGGGTCACATCCAAAGAGCCGTTGCCAAACACTTCCACCTGGGCCTTGCCGCCATCGGAACTGTCCCGAAAGAAGATGGCTCCACCGCCGCCGCCGTTTGACCCGCCATTGGCGATCAGGGTCGAGTCGCCCCCTTGCGAGCTGTTGTAGAATGAAATCAACCCACCGCCGGCGCCACTTACGGAACCGCCATTGGCAATGATGGTCGCATTCGCCGCGCTCGGGTCGGCGATCTGAAAGATCGTCGTACCCCCTGCTGCGCCGCTGACCTCACCGCCTTCGTTGATGATCGTGCTTGCTCCCGCATCGCAACGAGATTCGAAGACCACGAGGCCTCCGGCGGCGCCACTGACCGTCCCACCCAAATTACGGAAGCTAGCTGTGCCCGCATTGCTGTCGCCGCTAAAAAAGGCCGCCCCACCGTTGATGCCAGGAAACTTGGCGCCGTATTCTGTGAACACCACCCCATCGCCAAAGATCCCGCCAAAAAGATCCATGACAAAGACGCCCGATTGCCCGGCACTATCCGTTTGGGCGATGAAGTTTTGTTCGACTCCGGAGAGGTTCGTAATTCCGCCGTCGAACACGTACATCGCAATCCCGGGCAAGGCCGTGAAACGGTAGGCGCTCGCGCCCGATTGCAGGAACAGGGTATCGACACCGCTGTTCGCTGAGATGGAGATGTCTGTAATGTCGGAACCCTCGAAAGTGGCTATATCGAGTGGGCCAGGCACACTGTTGGACGACCAATTAGCCGGCGTATTAAAGTCATTATTGATCGGGTTGGCAATCCAGGTGCCGCTCAGCGCATACAAATTTGACTGACCTGCAAAAAGGTTTGCGCCAGCCAACAAGAGCATAAGAAGGGCGCGCCCGGATAGGATCGCGCCATAAAAGCCAGCTCGCATGCCTTCTGTTTGAGTCGTGTTTCTTTTGTGCATGGATAATTCCTCCAAGTTATTCACTGGTGCATGGAAAAAAAAGCTTCTTCCGGTTTTATGATGGCTGAAGGCTGAGTTTTCCACAGAAGAAGAGGATTCGGGTGCGATAGTTTTGGAAGGAGCGGAAGCCGCGCGCATTGGACTTGATTGCTTGGATTTTGCTGTGGAGTCCCTCGGTGACGGCGTTGGTGATCGGGTGGCGCAAATAGGTGAGAATGTTTTCCAGGTGGCGCTTGCTCATTTTCGCCACCTTGATGACGGGGTTGAGTCTGCTGCGGGCGGCCCATCCAAACCAGTTTTTGAAGAACTTGCGGGCGCTCCCCTCGTAGCCATAGTTCCACAACTTGCTGAAGAGTTCCTTGATGGCCCCGGCGCGCGCCACCTTCAGCCCGCTGAATTTAAGCCGCTCAAAATCCGCCGCCTGTTCCTCGCTGAAGTGCACCGGGTTGAAGAGCCAGGATGGTCAGCTGGGGTCGGGATGGTCAGCTGGGGTCGGTCCCTGGTTCGGTCCTCACTATTAACATAAGATTCCCGTCTGCCCTTCACAACGCCCGATCGTGTTCTGACCTAACTTTGGCTGCGCGTCCTCCTCTAGCTCGATGCAGTTTCGGCCCTACCGGAGGTTGGCGACCATTTTCCCGACTGCCTCGACCCGCTTCCGATCTGCGAGCAGGGTTGCGATTTCGGGCTCGGCTTCCTCAAAGGTGAGCGTCCGCGGCGGAAGCGATTCCGTTAGGCGGAGGATGTGAAACCCGAGCCGACTGCGAACCGGCGCGCTGATTTCACCCGGGTGCAGCTTTTCCGTTGCGGCAAAAACTTCCGGAAGCATTCGCTCCCCGGCGAAATATCCCAGGTCGCCGGCGCGCTTTTTCGTTGCTTCGTCCTCGGAAAATTCCGCAACCAACGCTGGGAACGATTCCCCGTTGGCCAGGCGCTTGGCGAGTTGTTCAATCAGGGTTTGCTGACGTTTGATGACCTCCTCCGGGTAACCCTCGGGCGCGGCGAGGAAGAGGTGGCTGGCCCGCAGGCGCAACGGTTCCTGAAAAGCCGGGAGATGTTCGTTGTAATAGCGCTGCACCGCAGCGTCGTTAGGCTGAATCCGGGGCGCGATTTGTTTTTCGAGCCAATTGCGATGGCCCAGGTTTCTCGCCACCTCTCGTTGCAGGCCGCGCCTGGTAAGGCCCGCGCCGGAGAGCGCCTGCTGCCAGTTTTTTTCCTCGCGAA
>JACCZO010000313.1 GCA_013695925.1 Chthoniobacterales bacterium | reverse complement strand
GCCACGATCGAGGACGGCAGCGCCCATTCCTTTGCCGGCATTTTCGAATCGATCCCGATCACCGCCCCGGGAGAATTTGAACCGACCGTGCGGGAGATTTGGACAGCGGTTTTCTCGCCGCGCGCCCTCTCCTACTTCCGGGAGATTGGGGTAGAGCAGGTGCCGGCGATGGCGGTCGTCGTGCAGCGTTTTCTCCGGGCGGAGCGCTCGGGAGTCATGTTCACCCGCTTCGCCGCGCCCGATGGACGGCAGAGCATTCTCGTCGAGCATGTTGAGGGAGATTGCGAGAAGCTGGTCAAGGGGGAAGTGACACCGGAGAGGCTCTGGTTGCACGAGGCGGAAGATATTCCCGAATCGCTCCCAGGACCGCTTCGACCGGTGCATGCCCGTGCGCTCGCTCACGTCGCCAAACAACTGGAAGAAAGTTTCGGGGCGCCGCAGGACGTCGAGTGGGTCATCCACGACGATGCGCTCCACATTGTTCAATCCCGACCGATCACTGCGGCCTTCCTCCGCGACCCGGATGCCGGGTCGGCATCGTCCTTCAATGCTGCTGACCCCATCCTCACCGGGGTGCCCGCCAGTTCCGGCACCGGATCCGGCCCTGTCCACCTCGTCTTCAACATCGAACAAGCGCTTCAACTCCAGTCCGGATCGGTGCTGGTCACGCCGATGACAAACCCCGACATGGTGGTGGCGATGCGAAACTCGGCGGCCATCGTGACGGACGTCGGCGGGATCATTTGTCACGCCGCGATCGTCTCGCGCGAACTCGGTCTGCCTTGTGTGGTTGGGACCGAAACGGCGACGACGATGGTTGCGAGCGGCGAACTTGTCACCGTCAACGGGTCAACTGGCCGCATCTATCGAGGCCGCATCGAAGCGGAGAGTGGGTCGAAGCGGGGCCCAGTGCAGTGGTCGGACATCTGGTCCGCATGGACAGAGGCGCTCGGGGAGCGACCCGGCCTCGTGCCGATCGTCTCTACCGTGGAGGCATTTCAGGCCATGCCTTCCGGCACGACCAGCGTTGTCCTTGTGCCGGACCTTGACCTGAGAACAGACAAGCACGGACTCTGGAACGACTTCGAAGCGCAGCCCACCGATCCCCGCGCGGCCGCGCTCGACCATTACCTCACGAGGGTTGCCGGGATCGTTTCGGAACGGGCAAACTTGAAGTTATACCTATTCCCGTTAGGCAGCTTCCCTCGTCACGAACTCGGCGAGGCTATCGCACGAATGGCGAACCCGGCCGTCGCGCTCTACGACCAGGACCGCGCCGGTTTTCCCCTCGTCTTCGACCCGGGAGCGGCCTGGCCGGAGGGAGCCGCCGCGGTTCCGCTCGGCCGCGCAAGTGCACTGCGCTTGGGCGCCGCCACCACCCCGCAAAAGATCGGTGGCATCGACGAAGCGGAAGCCGCGGCCCTCGACACAATCAAATTCTTCGGTCACAAACCGGGTAGCAAACTCACCACCATGCCCGCACCCCAGTCCCGGGCGATGTGGTGGGCCCTGCTTCCGGAGTACGCACGCTACCATCAGGAATTTTCCACGGCGACGACGACGGGGGAATTCGAGTGGCTGGAAGTGCGCCCCGAACTGGTCATCTCTGCGCTTCTCAAGTCTCTGGTTCAGCCCGGCTTCGAGATGGTGCCGCGGGTGCTCGGGTTTCCCGGCGTTCCACCGCTCCACATCAAGTGGGTCAAATGCCGCTACCACTTTCGCTCCGACACGTTCGCTCAGGTTTGGCAGTCCATCGTCCGCGCGACATGGAACGAAGCGTTCATGGCCGATTTGATGCGCCAGGTCCGTGCCTCCTACGATCGGCTGGCCGAAGTTCTGATTCTATTTCCAATAACCGATGCGGAGCTAAACGCTATCTCCGGAGATCGGATGGTGGCATTGATCACGTCCTGGTGGCCTCGCTGGACAGAGTTCTTCGCGCTCTGCTGGTTTATTCAGGCCCAAGGGGACGACATCCTGTTCCCTTTCATCGTCGAAACGGTGAACCACAATCTGAGCGTTGCGGGCTCGCCTCCCGCCGACAAGGCGTGGCCCGGTCCGGCTGATTTCATCGCGCCGACGACGCCCGTTCTGAGCGGCGCCTACATGGCCGATGTCGCGAGATTGCGCGAAGCACTACTTGCCGCCGGGCTTCACACGAAAGAAGAAGCCGAGTCTGCTCTGGATGCCGGACAACATCCCGCCATTGTGCAAAAGGTGGAAGAGCATTTGCGGAAATGGCATTGGATGCGCGACCGCGACCTACTCTTCCAACCGTGGGACACACGCGGCCGCGTCATTGAAACGGCTCTTAAAACCGACCGGCACGCAGTTATGCCCTACGAACAGAATCTGCGGCGCAATCTCCTTGCGCTGAGTTTCCATTTCGATCTTGCCCAGGGCAGCGGCCGCGCGCTTGGCCTCAATCACGCTGCGCGTTTCGTCCATGATCTGAATGTCGAACGGGAGAATCACCATATCCTCTGGCTGAAGTATTCTTATCCGGTGCGACAGCTTGCGGTCGAGATCGAGCGCCGTCTGATCGCAGCCGGCAGCCTCGAGAAAGGCGACGTTTTCTTCCTGCAAGCTCCGGAACTGATCGAAGCCGCGAGAAACCTGCCGGCGCCGCTGCCCCCGGAGCTCGTCTCGAAGGTGAAAAACCGGCGCAGAGGTTACCTCATCGAAGCGCGACTGATCGGCCCGGATGCAGAGCCAGTATTACCGGAAGATGATTACTACTGATGCCATTACCAACGAAGTTCCTCGTTATTGAAGGTTGTAATGGCGTCGGCAAGAGTACGATCGTGGAATATCTGAAGTCCCGCACCGGCGCTTCATCGTTCCACTACCCGCCGCAGTTCGTCAGTTTTCGCCGGGAGGTCCATCTCGATGAATCTGTGGCGCCGCTTCCCCGGCTTACTTACTATCTGGCAGCGACATTGCATCTGTCGGACCTCGTGCGTGCTCATCTCGCCGAGGGTCACGTCGTCTGCGATCGTTATCTGGCGAGTCCGCTTTCGCTGATGGTCGCCGAATCAGCGATTGAAGAAACCGAGGCTCGTAACCTGATTGAACCCTTCGCCGCGTATCTTCGCGTCCCCGACCTGACTCTCCTGCTGACTGCAGAGCACGCCGTGGCCAGTGCAAGGATCAACCGGCGTGCACTCCAATCGGGCAAGCTCACGCCGGTTGCACAAAAGATGCTCGAATCAGAAGAGTTCTTTCGTAAGAGAGAAGATACGTCTCGTCGGATAGCGATAAGTTTGGGGCCCGTCGTGGAGTTGAATACAACGAACTTATCGCCCGACGAGATGCGCGACTCCGCCTGGTCAATGTTAGCCCCCGAACTTGATTGGTAGCGCCGGCGCGGAGACGTCGCCCTCTCGGGCGACGCCGGTCTGTAGCGGAATGCAAAACTGATGTAACCGGCCGACGCTGACTGCCGCGCTTCGCAGAGCGACGCGCCTACATAGTTTCAGCGAGGGCAGGCTGGGTAAAGAACCAGGGCTGCGTCGTCGGATCGCTCCCGAAAAATTCAAGGAGCATGGTTGCGACTTTCAATGCGCCCTGCGCGGAGGGGTGAACCCCGTCCGGCTCAAAATCGCTGGGTTCCCAGATGAGGCCGTCGCTCCGCGGCGTCATGCCATCGGCCCATAGGTAAGGGCCCCATGATACCCAAGGTATCAACCCCTCGGGACCAGGATTATTGATGCGCTCTTCGATCAACCACTTGACCGCGAATGCGGATTCATACGCGATGGGTTCCGGACTCAAGTCCGTTTCGGAATACCCGCCATAGGTCCGGCTTGAGACATAGACAAGCTTCAGCTGCGGAAACTTCGTCCTGAGAATTTCCACGATCGAGCGCAACGTCCGCTGCAGAAGCCGAGCATTTTCCGGGAAAGCGCGAGCGTCACGGGCGAGGGCAGTCTTAAGCCATACGACCTGAACTTGTGCGGGGGATATCTCGCAGCGTTGAAGCTGGCCCTCCACGTGTCTCCAGTAATCGCCGAATGGGACGGCGATTTCTGTTGCGGCCGCACCATCGCGAGCAGCATCGACCATCACGAGACTGGCGTTCTTGCGCGGGTCAGCATCGGCCAAGTGAACTAAGTGTGAAAACTCGCGCGATGCATTGGAGAAGCCGATACAGATCATGCCGATCTTTCCGGAGCCTGAAGGGTTGCCGTCTCTGTCCACCGGTTGCATGGTCGCGCTAAGCGCCACTCCGGCGTTCTCGTGAGCGGACGGGCGGGAGTTTTTTCCCTCCGGGTAGAGACCGCCCGCAAAGCCGAGATACTGGGCTGATCCAAGATCGTTAAGGGGAGTCACCACTCAATCGACGCGTTTTACGATCACTTTGCCGGTGTAACCGTTGACCTCCAACAATTCACCGTTTTGAATGAGACTGCGGGCGTCTCGAATGCCCACGACGGCCGGGATGCCGCATTCGCGAGCGAGGGTGGTGGCGTGCTGAAGAATCGCGCCCTCCTCGACGAGAAGCCCCGCGACTCGCGGGAGCAACGGCGCGAGATGCGGATGGAGAATGCGAATAACGAGAATAGAACCTGCCGGAACGGCCATAATGTCTTCGACATTGCGGATCACATACGCCTTGCCGCTGGCACGCCCCGGCGCGGCGGCCACGCCCGAGTACACCGTGGTGGAGTTTTCCGTGCTCATGAATTTCCCAGCATCGCTGCGAGCCTGCTCGCATCAACGCCGTGCAATGACAAGTAATCGGTGTTTTCCATGTAACGTTGCCGACGCGTGTGAAGCACTGCGGGATCGGGGAGGCCCGCGAGCAGTTCGCGAAGGTCGAGGAATAGCAGATCGCTCAGTTGGAGTTGGGGGATTTTCTGGCGATAGCCCGACGCCAACTGCCGCAGGAGCGGGATCATACCGACATAAAACGCGCGGCGCGCATACCAGGTCTCGCGCTCCAGAAAATCCAGCCAGAAGCCAAGAACACGCCTGAGGGCAGCGACTTTCGTTGGCCCACCGCCAGTAGACGGAGCGACTTCGGGCTTGTCGGCCAAAGACAAGCGCCGGCGAAGTTGTTCCGCATCGACTTCATGGAAGGCGGAGTGCAGTAATCGGATCACATAGTTAGGTTCTTCGTATCCGGGCGAGTCCCAGGCCAGCGGACCGAAACCTGTTTGACGATGGCAGAACTCGGTGACGAGCTGAAAGACTTCCGGCGACACGCGGGGCCACTCGCGTTGCAATTGTTGCGGGGAATAGTGGAGGGTGCCGCACGCCTGATACAGCGCGAAGGAGTTTTGCATAAGGGCGGCACCAGCACTTTTCTCAGGAAAAGGCAGCGGCCCACCGTCTCCGGCATCCGCGAGAGCGCG
>JACCZO010000286.1 GCA_013695925.1 Chthoniobacterales bacterium | reverse complement strand
GTGCACGGGTTCGATCCCCGTACGCGCTGCCAACTCGTCTGCGCCTTATCTCGGCATAACCTCGAGTTGGAAGGGCACAAAGACCGGCCGCCCGTCCACCTGCACCTGCGCGAATAGCCTGACGAATCCAGGCTTGCTCGCGTAGATCTTGAAATCCAGCTCCGGCCCGCCCCGCTCGTTTCCGGTTTTGAGCGGCGCGCCACTCGGGTGCATGTGGAGCACAGTTTCCTTGTCTTCGTTGAAACCAACCAGATGCGCGAAAGCTTCCATCACCGGCTCCAACCGGTCGAACCCGCTCCCGTCCGGCTTCGTCACGCGGAGTTTCGCCAGGACCGGCTCGCCCGCTTTCACCTGCGGCTGCCCCAGGATCAGTTCGAAGTGCAATCCCCCGGCGTCGCCCTTGAGACGCGGCTCTTTATTCCCGACCGGCTCGGCCGTTCCCCTTCCGGCGATGATCGCTTTCTCGTATTCCTGCAGACCCATCGGAAGTGGCCGCAAGTCGGCCCAGGCGAGATATGGCCCCGGCTTGGCCGGCGTGAAATCGAAAGCGTAATCCCCCGGTGTGTCGGTCGGCTGCGGATGTTCGTGGTGATAATCCATCAGGCTGCCGTCCACGACCAAAAGGTGAATCTTACGCGTGTGGGTCTCGATCAATTCCGCCGGTGTGACCGGCTCGCCGTTGGTGCGGCGCAGTTGCAGGATCGCGTGCGCCGGCTTGCCCGCCTCGAGAGGCGTGTCCGTCGTGATCGTGGCGCGGACGGCGTGCTGCGTCGCGGCCTGGGAGGGAACCAGCACCACCAGTTGGTCGAGTTCCATTCCGCATTGACCGCAGGTGTCGCCTTTCCCGCCGATCACGTCGGCATGCATCGGGCAGGTGAAGCGTTCCGCCAACTCGCGCGCCGCTTTGAGTACCGCCGGGTCCAGGTCCTCCTGGAGTTTGCGAAACTCCGCGTCCACTTGTTTGAAGAGCGTGGCGCAAGTCTCCGCGTCCGCGGCATCGGCTGCGGTATGCAGGGCCGAGATGTCCTGCACGAACTTCATCCAGGCGCTTTTTTGGGCGGCGGCGTTCGGCGTCCCGGCGTTGGCCAACGGCTTGAGAAGCGTAGAGACGGCCGCGCTCGCGACCCGGTCTTCAAGGTGGATCAGGGTGAGATCCTTCCGCGCCACGGCATCCCGGAGGCGGTCCATCATCTGGATTAACATCGCCCACGACTCGACCGCGGCCGACGGCGGCGCGGACTTCGCTCCGGGCTGTATTTCCTTTGCCGGAAGCGAAGCCATCCCCATGACCAGACATAAGCCGAGACTCAAACGACCGATTTTTGCGTTGCGAAACATGCCCATAGCACTGGCACAAAGCCGAGGGCACGGCAAACGGCGTCGGAAGTTTCGCCTAACGAGTCGCACTTTTCTCCGGTTCGATCCCGCGCCGTGTGCTGAGGTAGACGGCGAAGCTGCCGAGCCAGTGCCCGCCTTCGTAATGCGCGCCCGTGACCGCGGCCAGGCCGGCCTGCCGATGCGCTCCGGCCGCGGCCGAGAGAGCGGCGCGACGCGGGTCGTTAGGCGGGAGGGCCGAGGCAATCCCTTCCAGCATCCAGGCCCGGCTCAGGTTCAAACCGTCGAGGTGGGCCAGCTTGGGATCGCTCGGGTCGGGCGAAACTGCCACCGCGAGCCAGTCGGCCGACGCCTGCCCCGGGATCTGGGACATAAAATCCGTCAGCCATTTGGCAAACTCGTCAGGCGCGAGCACCCGCCGCATTACGTCCGCTTCGCCGAGGCAGGGCGAAAGAAAATCTTCGCCCGATGGTTCGTAGACGAGCGGACAATTTTTATCCGCCAGAAAGAACTTCTTGGCCGATTCCGCCGCCAGTTTGGCAAAGCCGTCGTCGCCGCTGATCCGCGCATAATCGAGCATCAGCCCGAGCGCGAATGCCGTCTGGTTGTGTTCCCCCACCCGGACCGGATGCGAGAGTTTGGGGAGCCAGGTGGACAATCGTTTCAGCGCCGCCTGCTCGAGCGGGCGGAGGTTGGCGGCGAGTTCGCGGGCCATCGGTTCGTCCCACTCGCGCAGTTCGGCCGCGAGCTGCAGCAGCCAGGCGAGCCCGTAGGGCCGCTCAAAGCTGGCCCGGCCCTTCCCTTCCAGGTAGGCGGTTTCCGCTTTGATTTTCGGGCTCGTTAGGCTCTCCCGCAGCGCATTCCGCGCTTCCCGCGCAAACACAGCGTCTGAGAAAGTGCGGGCCAGCCGCGCCAGCAACCAATGTCCATGGACAGAGGAATGCCAGTCGTAACAGCCGCAAAAAACCGGTGTCAATTCGTGCGGCGGGGCCACGTCCGCCGCGCTGCTCAGGACGTGGCTGATCTTGTTCGGGTATTCCTTATGCACGCAGGCGAGCGCGAGACGCGCGAAACGTTCCGCCGCCGCCGCATCAAATTTGGGAGCCGGACTTTCCGCGGCCAGTCCAGCCAGCGGGAGCGAGACCACGACTGCGATTATCTTCTTCATTCCCGGCGACTCTAGCATCACTCTTGGGAAAGCTCCGCCGCCTTTCCATGAACGCGACGCACCAATGATGCGAATCTCTCCGGCCTTCACCGGCAAGCTTTGCTGCCTCCTGCTTTTCCGCCTTCGGCTCCCCCCCGGCTCTGGGCCTAGGTATTCTATTTACTGCATAATAAGTTTCGTAGATCTCAAATACATGCGAATCTTCTTATTAAACATAAAATATTAGAAAGATATTATGAACAAAATACAATTCAGTTTAGCGACCCTGGCAATTTGCCTGGGATTCGCTGCCCCAGCCAAGGCGCAAACCGACTTCCAGTTTTCCGCCGAGGCCTACGGGACATACGCGAACATCGGAAGGACTGTCGTCGCAGGTAAAAGTGCGGTCTCATCACTCGGAGCCTGCGGGACCACGACCCCGCCAGTTCACAGCGAGAACACGGTCGGCACTGCGAGCGCGCCGCCGCTACTTTCCACTGGCGTCATCAACACGACAGTCGACGGTCTTATACTGGGCGACGGAACATTGCAGTCGATTGCCACAGCCAACGTCCACGACGTTAGCCTCCTTGAAGGAGTCATCACTGCGGACGAAGTCCTGGCTGTAAGTTCGACAACACATAATAACGCCGGCTTCCAAACGAGTGCGGCCGGATCCAACTTCGTCAATCTGACGGTGGCGGGGATTCCCATCATCATAACCCCTGAGCCGAATACGAGTATCGACCTTCTTGGCTTCGGCCACGTGGTGCTGAATGAGCAGATTACGACAATAAAATCGACATCTGCGTCGCTCACCGTGAACATGATTCACGTGTTCATCACGCAAGCAAACGTGCTAAACATCGCCGTGGGGACAGAGATTATCGTCTCCCATGCCTTTAGCAGCTTGACCTCCGGGATTCACGGGACCCTGGACGGGCAGGCCTACGGCACTAAAGCTACAATTCTAAGGTTAGTCACATCGGGCCCGAGCGCCCTCGTTAAAATGCCGTGCTTGGGCACGCGTGGCAGAATCAAGACCAATTCGATTGCTGAAGTTGTGGTTCCGGGGCTATTCTCCGTTGGCGAAGTAGTCGACACCGCGCAGGGAACTGTGACTGCCACCTCGGCAGTCGGTGAGCTGACCTC
>JACCZO010000261.1 GCA_013695925.1 Chthoniobacterales bacterium | reverse complement strand
AAGGTCATCTGCATCGCCTGGAGCTGGTTCTTTGCGATCGTCGAAAAGGTAATGCCGAGGGCGAGATTGGCCGCGATGAAGACGAGTGCGACGACGAGCAAAAGCAGGATGCTCCCCTGCATCGGGATGTGAAAAAGGAAATGCGCCGCAAGCAGAATCACGCCAACCTGGATGTAGCCGACCATGATGTAGGGAACGATTTTGCCGATCAGCACCTCGCTCGGTCGGGTCGGCATGGAGAGAAGATTTTCCATCGTGCCGCGCTCGCGCTCACGGGTAATGGCGAGGCCGGTGATGAGGATCATCGTCATGGTCAGAATGACGCCCATGAGCCCGGGCACGATGTTGTATTGCGTCACGACCTCGGGGTTGTAGAGCGCGTGGACGCGCAGGTCGATCGGGCCCGCGGCCGGTTGCAAGGAAGCGAGCGGACCTTTCAGGTCGCTTTGCAGGGCGTTATTGATCAGGTTGCCTAACGACCCGAGGGCGTTGCCGGTCGCGGCCGGGTCGGTCGCGTCCGCCTCGACCAGGATGGAGGGGCGATCGCCGCGGAGCAGATCGCGGCTGAAATTCTCCGGGATGCTGATGACGAACTGGACCTGGCCGCGGGCCAGCAGGTCGCGCCCTTCCGCCTCGGTCTGCACTTGCCTAACGAAATCGAAATAAGTGCTGTTCTGCATCGCGGCGAGGATGGTCCGTCCCTGCGGCCCGCGGTCGGCGAGGAGGAGCGCAGCCGGGAGATGGCGCGGGTCGGCGTTAATCGCGTAACCAAAAAGCGTCAGCTGAATGAGCGGAATGCCGAGGATCATGGCGAAGGTGAGCCGGTCCCGCCGCATCTGGGTGAACTCCTTCACGATGATGCCGCGCAGGCGTTGGAAAGAGAAATGGCCTCTCATCTGGGCGCGAAGTTGTCGGTCGATTCCTGCATCAGGCTGATGAAAGCGTCCTCCAGCCCGGAGGGAATCTGCCGCCAGTCGTACGGCGCCTTCCGAAACGGAGCGATGGCGCGCTCCAGGCTGGCGGGGTCGTCGCTGCTGACATGGAGCGCGCTGCCGAACGCAACCGCCTGCTGCACCGCGGGCAGCTCGCGGAGTTGCGCGGCGAGTTGGAGCAGACCGGGACCGGTGACCGACCATGTCGTTAGGCCGACCTGCGTGATGACTTCGTCGACCGTCCCGTCCGCGAGCAGTTTGCCGTAGGAAATATAAGCCAGCCGATGGCAGCGCTCGGCTTCATCCATGTAGTGGGTGGTGATGAGAAAGGTCAGGCCCTCAGCCGCCAGCTGGTGAATCTGTTCCCAAAAATCGCGCCGCGCTTTCGGGTCGACCCCCGCGGTCGGCTCGTCGAGGAGGAGGAGCTTGGGTTTGTGAATGAGACAGGCGGCGAGCGCCAGACGTTGCTTCCAGCCGCCGGAAAGCTGCCCTGCGAGCTGGTGCTGACGGCCTTCCAGACCGAGCTGCGCGATGCTTTGCCTGACGGCTTCGCGCCGGTTCTTCAGGTCATACATCCGGGTCACGAACTCGATATTTTCTTCGATGCTCAAGTCTTCCCAAAAGCTGAAGCGCTGCGTCATGTAACCGACCTCGCGCTTGATCGCTTCGCTCTCGGTGATGACGTCGTAACCAAGGACCTGCCCGCTCCCGTCGTCCGCGCGCAGGAGACCGCAAAGCATGCGGAGAAAAGTCGTTTTGCCGCTCCCGTTAGGACCGAGGAAGCCGTAGATTTCTCCCGCCCGCACCCGCAGATCGACGTGATCGACCACCGTGCGCGCGCGGAAACGCTTGGTCATGCCGCGCACATCGATCGCCTGTTCGCCGTTTTTCATTGCCTAACGAAATCGGACATCGACCGGCTGCCCGGGATGCAACCTGGCCGCGACCGCCGGGTCGAAGCGGAGCTCGACCATGAAGACGAGTTTGCTCCGGCTCTCCCGGCTGTAGATGACCGGGGGCGTGTATTCGGCGCGCTGTGAAATGTAGCTGATCTGGCCGACGAAGGGATCGGGTACGCCATCCACTTCGACCCGCGCCTCTTCACCTACCTTCAGGGTGCCGACCACCGTTTCAGGAACAAAAGCCCGCACCTTGATGTTGGCCGGGGGCAGGAGCATGACGACTGGTTTGCCGGCCGCCACCCATTCGCCTTCACGAAAGAGGGTGTCGAAAACCAGGCCGGCTTTCGGCGCATCCTGTTTCATCTGCGCGAGGTTCCAATCCTTCTGCCGGAGTTGGTCGCGGTCCTGATCGCGCGTCGAGCGGGCCCGATCGAAATCCTGCGCCGCGGCCGGTCCGCTGCGGAAGAGCTGCTCCTGGCGTTTGAAATCCGCTTCCGCCATGGTCAGAGCCGCCTGCGCCTGGTCGCGGGCGGCTTCCTCCATCGTCTGGTCGAGAGTGAAAAGTGGCTGGCCAGCTTCCACTTCGTCGCCTCGCCTAACGAAAAGCTGTTGCACAGTTCCGCCTAACGGCGAGCCGACATAGACGAACTCGCCCTCGACGTAGCCCTGCACAGAATCGTCAGGCGCTTTCTGGCAGCCAGCGACGACGAGGGCCAGGAGAACGAAGGAAACGAGCGGGCGCCGGAGATTCATCGTGGGCCTTTCCGGCGCACGACCGCGCCGTGGAGGAGGAGATCGATCAGACCCGCGAAGGCGTTCCGCGGCGCCATCTTCAGCTCCGTTAATTTGGCCGGATTCATGATCGCCTGGATGGAAGCAAGGAGAGTTTCGATCATGAGCCGGGCCGAAAGATCGCGGCGCACATGGCCGTCCCGCTGGCCCTGGCGAAAGAGTTTTCCAAAATGATGGCGGACGAGACGGGCGCGGCGTTGCTCGAGCTGTCTGAAGATTTCCGGCGCCTTGCGCATATCGCGCAGAAATGCCGGTTGCAGTTCATCCAGCTCCCCGCGCAGACTGCTGAGGAGAGTGTGCAGCGCTTCGGGAAAATGCGGCGCCCGTTGCGCCGTCGCCTGCTCGAGTGCGGCGCGGATGCTTTCATATTTGGCGTCCAGGACCGCTTCGAGGAGCGCGTCTTTGCTCGGGTAATGAGCATAAAGGGTCTTTTTGCTCACCCCCAACTCGGCGGCAAGGTCGTCCATCGTAACGTTGCGAAAACCGTGTTTGAAGAAGTGGACCCGGGCGGCTTCCAGAATGCGCCGGGCGGGCGACCGTCGGCGTGCGGCCGAGCGCGGGCCAGGTGTGCCGGTCGCGGACATTGCCGTGCGCTTCGTCAGGCGAGCAGTGGTTTTCAATACCGAGGAAACTATCATAGTATTATCAGTTTCCAAAAAGAGAAATGGCAACGGATTTGATTGGACGTTTCCTCTCGATTTGCTGAGTCGGAAATGGCGCGGTCGTGCCGTTCTCAGTCCGGTCCTTTGTCCGTCGCAGTTATAGAGGCTTGTCGCGGGTTCCTAATTCGACTTCACTCGCCGCATGCCGGAGAGCGACGCGCGGCCAAAGAAGAACTTCTTCATCAGCTACAACAAGGCTGACCTCGCGTGGGCGGAGTGGATCGCCCAGCAGCTCGAAAAGGTCGGCGGGTACACCGTCATCGTCCAAGCTTGGGACTTCCGGCCGGGTGGCAACTTCGTCCTGGACATGCACCGCGCTGTACAGACGTGCGAGCGCACGCTTGCCGTTCTGTCGCCCGACTACCTGACTTCCGTATTCACTGCGCCCGAGTGGGCTGCCGCTTTCGGCGCGGACAGCACCGGGTTCGCGCAGAAGCTCGTGCCTGTCCGCGTGCGCGACTGCAAACCCGACGGGCTGCTCGCCAACATCGTCTCTATCGATCTACTGAATATGAACGCGGCAGACGTTAGCAAGACGTTGCTTGCCGGCGTTCAGCGCGGGCCGGTCGATCGGACGACACCGCGACCATTCCCCGGAATGGCGCAAGCCGCGGCGCATCCTCAGCCGCGACCGCTCGGGATGCTCCCCGATATCTGGAATGTCCCGCACCTGCGCAATCCGAACTTCACCGAGCCAGGCACGTGGCTCGCGGAGATGCGCGCGACGCTCGTTGCCGGGAGGCCGGCATCGCTTGCGGGACTCGGCGGCGTCGGGAAGACACAGCTCGCCGTCGAGTATGCGTATCGGCACGCGGGCGATTATGCGCTCGTTTGGTGGCTGCGCTCCGAGCAGCCTGCGGCACTCGCTGCGGAATATGCTGGGCTCGCGCATAAGCTCGAACTGCCGGAAAAGGACGCGCCGCAGCAGCCCGTCATCATCGCCGCGGTGCGCGACGCGCTGCGGCACCGGCGCGATTGGCTGCTCGTCTTTGACAATGCGAACTCGCCCGACGAAATCCGCGGCTACCTACCGGGCGCGGGCGGGCACGTGCTCATCACCTCGCGGCAACCCGCATGGGGCGGCCTTGGGCAACGAGTGGAGGTTAAGAAGTGGCCGCCCGCCGTGTCCGTTGAATTTCTTCTTAAGCGCACGGGGCTGGCCGACGCCGCCGCGGCAGCAGAGATCGCACGTGAGCTGGACCACCTCCCGCTCGCGCTCGAGCAGGCCGCCGCCTACCTTGAGACCACAGGCGGCACACTCGTGGGCTATCTCCCGCTCTTTCGGAAACATCAGGTCCAGGTTTTCAAACACGTCGAACCCGGCAGCGATTATCCCTCCACTGTGGCGACGACTTGGGAAATCTCGTTCCAGCAGTTGGAAAAGGATTCGCCCGCGGGCGCTGCACTGCTCAATCTCTGCGCCTTCTTCGCGCCCGACGCCATCCCGCGCGACATGATCGCCGGCGGCGCGGAGTTTCTCCCCGAGCCGCTGCGCGCGGCGGCAGGCGATGCGCTCGGCTTCGATGATGCCGTGGCCGCCATCCGCCGCTACTCGCTCATTGAGACCGGCGGCGACTCGACTCTCTCGTTGCACCGCCTCGTGCAGGCCGTCATCCGCGACCGCCTCGGCGAAGAGGGACGCAAGCAATGGGCCGAAGCCGCCGTGAAGGTGGTGAACAAGGCGTTCCCGTTCGAGAGCGATGACGTGCGGACATGGAAGGAATGCGACCGTCTGCTGCCGCACGCCGTCGCGGCGACGGATTTCGCGGAACCTCTGGGTGTTGGCATGGTAGCCGCCGCACGGCTAATCAATCATATGGGCATGTACTCATGGGGACGCGCAGAATATGCCTTGGCGAAAGCCGCCTACGAGCGCGCGCTGGCGATTTTTCGGAAATTTCTGGGCGACGATCATCGGAACACCAAGACCGTCCGGGAGAACCTGGAATCGCTCCCGCCCTAACCTGGAAAAGACGTGTGCTTATGATCCTCTCCGATATACCGTCGCCTTCGCTGGCGGGGGCTCGGCCAGGAAGAGGACATTAATGATTTCCGGCCGCGACGCCGGTCGAATCGTTATAAACCTTATCGCGCCCGGCATCGAAGACCGGCGCCGTCCCGGCCACGATGTAGATGCTGTGCTCCTTCGCCGATCGGCTGAAGAGCTCGATGTAGAGCGGGACGGCGCGGGCAAGATCGATGATTTGCTCGCGCATCGGCCGGCGCACGTCGCCGAGGGCGAGCAATTGTACCGGGGAATATTTCGGAAAACGATCAGGTGACATTGGTAGTCAACCGCGGTGTCGACCAGCGCGCTGACCTGATCGCGGAATTCCTCAAAGGTTGAACCGGCCGGATGAAATACTGGAGGGAGGCAACTCGAATTCGTTCCATCATCTTCCTCGCTGATTATTATGCTGGCGGCAACGATGGGAAGGAAAAGGCGAAGCACCTGAGCCTAACGATGACGTTTTTCAGAACGTTTCTGGTCCCGCTTGCGCTCTTCTTTCTCGCGGGCCAGGCCGCCGCTTTCGAGACGGCCTACTGGGCCTGGCAACGGAATGAGTCGCCTAACGAGGGGGATCTCGCGCAACTTTCCGCCCAAAGTGTGCGCACGCTTTACTGGCACGTCGGGGATCTCGAGAATGCGAACGGGTCGTGGCGTTGGAAGTCGCGTTTCCGCCTTCCCGCCCTTCCCGGCTTCGAGGTTGTTCCCGTCCTGCGGCTCGAATCGCGCGCGCGTGCGCCCTTCACGAGCGAGTCGATGGGTTCGTTAGGAAGGCTGGTTTCTGCCGCGGTCGGCGGCAGCGCGAAGTTGCAGCTCGACTACGACTGTCCCGACCGGCTCCTGCCTGACTACGCGAAGGCGCTGCGAGCGATTCACAAAATTGTGCCGCACCTTAGACTTCCCAGCTGCGCGCGAACCGGGTTTACCTTGTTCGCTTAAAGAGCTCTTCCAACCCTTCGATCAAACGCGTCATGTCCGGATGGAAATCTGGATTGGGACGAACCCGAATCGCGTTTCGCGTGGCGAGTTTGCGCAACGATTCCGGCAATACGTCCCGGCCCGGCATTTCCGCGTCGTGGACCAGCACCGGGATCAACGGAATCTTGCGCTGCAACGCGCTTTCGACTTCGATCCGGACATGGTCGGCCGGGTTGTCGAGGCGCCGCGCGCCGCCCTGCCCGGTGGTATTGATCCATTTGTCGCCGATGATGGCGAGGAACGCGTCGCATTCCCCGACCACATTTTGGATGCACTCGGCAAAATCCATCCCGAGCGGGATATCTTCCACGTCGAGGAAAACGTTGCCCTCGCCGAAGTGAGGAACGAGGCGATCTCGAATGCGGCCGGTTACATCGGCGCTGTCGCTTCTTCGATAAGAAATGAAGATGCGGCCTTTGGCGGGGCCCGGTGAGGGTGGAGGGCTGGGCAAAGGCGGATGTGGCTTTGGCCCAGGAAGAGGCGGCGGCGTGGGGCCCTCCTGCAAGCCCGGGATCGCGCTGCGGATGCGATCTCGCACCCTATTCAATTTCCCCTGCAGCACCGGTTGCAAAAGGTTCCCGGTCGCTTTGCCATATTCCCAGGTCACATTCAGTAGCACGCAGGTGCCTTCCGCCGATGCGGTCAGGAAAACGGAAAGATCGTTCGGGTTGGAGACCCATTTCATGATCCCACCCTCCTGCGCCAGAATGGTGGTGGGCGACTGGCCCTTAATCTTCCATTTCAGATCCTCCAGCGCGCGCCGGCAGATCTCGTGCGCTCGTTCCAGAGGCACGGGCAGAATCAGTTCTTCGGTGAGGGTGAGATCCAGCATCGGGTTTCTGCCGGGCAGACTAACGCAGCCGACTGTGCCCAGGCAAGGCTTCATCCTCGGCGCGCGCGCGACAGGCCCCTTTGCCTAACGAACTCGCCGGCCACCGGATTGTCCTTGCTCCGCCGCGGCCGCAAAGCTGTAATGCCGCCATGAATGCGCAAGGCGCCTCGAGCTTCCGGCGGCGCGTTTTCGTCGTTATGCCCTTCGGAAAAAAGGAGGTGCCAAAAAAGCCGCGCGTGAACGCCCAGCCCACGCTTGAGCAGGCGGAGGAGAGATTGGAAGTCGATTTCAACGCGGTCTATCGCTTGCTCTTCGCGCCCGCGCTCCAAGCCGCCGGGCTGCAGCCTTTCCGTGCCGACGACGAGACCGCGGCCGGTGACATCCTCAAGGATATGTTTGCCGAGCTGGTCACGGCCGATTTTGTCCTGGCCGATATCTCCATTCTCAACGCCAATGTTTTTTACGAGCTTGGCATCCGCCATACCGTCGGACCGCGCGGCGTGATTTGTCTTCACGCCGGATGGGCTGAGCGGCCGTTCGACGTCGCCCCGCAGCGCACTTTTAAATACGACGGCCAGCTCTTCCGCGTCGGCCTGGTACGCGACTCCGCCTGGAAAACGCAGGTGGCGCAGGAGGTCTCGCGTCTCGGGGAAACCCTGGGCCAGGCCGTCGCCGCCGATCGCACTACCGAAGGCAGCCCGCTCTACAGCAATCTCCCTAACCTGCGTCCGCTCGATGCCAGCGCGATCGAGACCGCGCGCTTCCGTCATTACCAGAAGCAGGCGGAAGATTGGAAACAGCGGGTAAAGATCGCGCGCCGCAACGGCCGCGCCGAAGATATTCTCACTCTCGCCGGCGATGTCCCTTCGCCCTACTACCGGCGCGACCTGCTCCGCCAGTGCGGCGATGCTTTGATCGCCCTCGGGCGTTTCGAGCAGGCCGAGAAGATTTTTCTCGAAGTCTGCCGCGATATGGCCGGCACCGGTTCAGTTTGGGAATTGCGCATCCAGACGCAGCTCGCGCTGCTCGCCAATCGGCTCGGGCGCCCTCACGAAGCCGAGCAACGATTGAGCGACCTCGCGGCCGAGCGACCGGATGACCCCGAGACGCAGGGTGTTCTCGGCCGGGTTTACAAGGACATCTGGCGCACCCAATGGAGCGAGGAGCCAACCCTGCCCGAGCGCGTCAAACAAGCCTGGCGCAACGCCGCGGTCGCCCGCCGCTCGATCGCGACTTACGAGGCGGCGTTGCGCCGCGATCTCGCGAGCTATTTCAACGGGATCAACGCGATCAGCCTGGGTCTCTTGCTCGAGCACCTTGCGCAGGCGAATAAACGCACCGCGAAACCGGAGATCGATGACCTGGCCGATTTGCAGACCGTCGTCCGCGTCGCCGCCAACGCGCAGCTCGAGGAGCCGTCCGCGGCGGTCTGGGCCCGCGCCACCCTCGGCGAGCTGGAACTCGGGCTCGGTCACGCCGCCCTCGCGCTCGACCATTATGAACAGGCAACGGCGGATCCGGAGCTGAGCTGGTTCAACGTCCGTTCCATGCTCGATCAGGTGCAGCTCTTCCAGCAGCTCGCTTATCAGCCCGAGAGCGTCGAGCCGGTCGTCGCACTCCTCGAAGAAAGGCTGGCGGAGCTGCCGCATCCCTCGGCGCGCTTCACCAAAATCGCCATCTGCAGCGGACACATGATTGATGTGCGAGACCGCGCCACGCCGCGCTTCCCGGAAGGGAAAGTCGAGGCGGTGCGGGCGAAAATCGCCGAGCAACTGGCGCGTTGGGAAATCGGCCAGGGCGATCTCGCGGTCAGCGGAGGCGCCTGCGGAGCGGACATTCTCTTTGCCGAAGAATGTCTGAAGCGCGGCGCCGATTTACGGCTGTTGCTGGCCCAGGAAGTGGATGATTTCGTCAAGGACTCGGTGCGGCGGGCCGGGAACGATTGGGTCGAGCGCTTCCATGCCTTGCGCGAACTGGCCGAGGTCGGCATCCAGCCGGTCCGGCTCGGTCGTCCACCTAACGACCTCTCGATTTACGCCCGAACCAACCTCTGGATTATCAGCACCGCTCGAGTCGAAGCCGCCGACCCCGCGCAGATCCACGCGCTTCTGGTTTGGGATGAAAAACCGAGAGGTGATGGCCCCGGCGGCACCTCGGATTTTCAGAAACAAGTCTGTCAACTCGGCGGCGTGCTCGAGATCATCAACCCCACGAAACTGTCATGAGCGAAGAATTCGATTACCTCCAGCGGCGGCTCGAGCCGCAGGAAAAATGGGCCGAAGCGAAGGCGAGAATCAACAAGCGGCTCTTCTATACCGCGGAGCTCAGCACTCTCCTGGCCGGCGCGGCCATCCCGGTGGTTAATCTCTGGGTGGTCAAAGACGCCTACCTGGCCGGCGTCCTCTCCGCCGTTCTCGGCGGCGCTGTTGTGTTGTCGGCGGCGGTGGGAAAACTGTTCAAGTTTCACGATAACTGGCTGCATTATCGCGGCCTGGTCGAAGCGATGGCGCGGGAGAAGGAACTTTACGCGGCCAGGTCGGGTGATTACGCGGCGCCGCGCGACGAAGGGAGCCGGAATCGACTTTTGGTGGAACGGGTGGAAAACTTGTTCGCGAGCGCGACCACGCGCTTTCTGGAGGCCCATCGCACCGCTCAAACGAGTTTCGCCGCCGAAACCTAACCTTCTGTTCCTATGACCGTACCTTCCTTTGCCGAAAAGCTCACAAAAGCAGGGCCGCGAAAACTCCTTGCCCTCGATGGCGGCGGGATTCGCGGCATCATCGCGGTGGAGATTCTCGCCCAGATCGAAAAGGAACTGCGCTCCGCCAGCGGCAACCCGCGCCTGGTCCTGGCCGATTACTTCGACTATGTCGCCGGCACCAGCACCGGAGCGATCATCGCTACGCTGGTCTCGTTAGGCTTTAGCGTCGATGACATCCGCGCGTTCTATGTCAAAAGCGGCGCGGAAATGTTTCATCCGGCCAAACTCTGGGAACGCCTCCACACCAAGTTCGACGACGATAACCTGACGAGGATGCTAAAGAAGGTCGCCGGCGAAGAGACGACGTTAGGCTCAGACAAACTACAAACCCTTCTCATGATCGTGCTCCGCAATGCCACGACTGATTCTGCCTGGCCGGTGAGCAGTAATCCGAGGGCTAAGTATAACGATCTGGAAACACGCGGCGCCGGCAGCAATTTGCACCTGCCCTTGTGGCAGTTGATCCGCGCCAGCACCGCGGCGCCAACTTACTTCCCGCCCGAAGTTGTCCAGGTCGGGCCGCACCAGTTCGTCTTCGTCGATGGCGGGGTCACGATGTACAACAACCCCGCCTTCCAACTTTTCCTCATGGCTACGAGCGAATCCTATCGGCTCTGCTGGCCTGCGGGAGAGGATAAGATACTCCTCATCTCCGTCGGCACCGGCGCGAGCGCGAACGCGGACAACCATCTTTCGCCGCGAGAGATGAACTTGATTTACAATGCAAGTCACATCCCTTCGGCCTTGATGGCGGCCGCATTACACGAACAGGATTTCCTTTGTCGAACCTTTGGCCGCTGCCTGGCGGGCGACTCCCTCGATCGCGAAATCGCCGACGTGGTCGGCCATGGCATCCCGGGCGTGCCCAAACTCTTTACCTACGCGCGCTACAACGCCGAACTCTCGCGCGAGGGACTCGACGCCCTCGGCCTCCCGCAGATCAAGCCGGAGTTCGTGCAGCAGATGGATTCCGTCGAGCACATCGCCGAAATGCAGGAGGTCGGCCGCGCCGTCGCCAAGACGGTCAAGAGGACTCACTTCGCCGGGTTCCCGCCTGCGTAACTCCTGCGCGCCGATCGAAAGGTGGGCTTCGCCTAGCGAACCATGCCGGGTTCAGCACCGATGGAAGGCTCTCGGCGACGCGCCTCTGGACGAGGGCAATCGGCTGGTCCCCCGTGCCGCGGACCTGAACGCACGATAGGTCCTGATACGAGCGTGCGCCCTATCGGTCTTATTTGCCTTTGGTGCGGAGTGTCTCGAGTTCCGCAATCGCGTCTTCGGCCTTTGGCCGTATCGCCGGTCCGTCCAGATTCTTGATTCCAAGCGATGGCGCCTGCTTGACGAACTCGCAAACGTCTCCGTCAAAAGTGGGTTTTCCCAATTTTTCTTCGCGTATGCGATCCGCTAATGCAGCCAGCACTAGCTTCTGGGTCTCACCGACACAGAACGGCCACTTGAGCGCCTCGGTGAGTGTTTGAGGTGTCTCTGTTAATGCGTGGTTCAATTTGGCTAGACAGCAATGCCCGGTTTTATAGTCTCCGCATGTAATGTGAATTACTGAACGAAAGGACGGATTCATGCCTGCCTCCGATCACCCACCCGAAGACCAGCCCAAAGTTAGATCTTTTGATCCCTTGGTGATGGATCGCACCGTCATTGCGGTGCCGTTGCTCGAGAAGATGCGGGAGGATCTCGACCTCATTGCGACCGTGGAAGAGACGCACCCTACGGCATCTCGGGAATTCAATGCGGGGATCATGTTCAACAGCGACTTCCCCGGAGGCGCCGAGGCCGCGCGCAAGCGGGTGATCGAGCTGGCGGAAAAGGCGCAGGAGCTGGCGTTGCGAAGCTCTGAAAAGCGACTCGCCGCCTCGCCGCAGGAGATGCGCGAATTGCAAAAGAAGCGGACCGCAGACTTAAAGGAGTCGGTTGCGAAGCAGGCCATCGCTCCGCTGGAAAAGGAGAGTTCGTACAGTCTCGCTTTTCTGCATGCCGCGATCATTCGCCGGCTTCTGGAGATGAACGAGCGGCTGACTGCGACGAAGAAAACGCCGCCGATTGTGCGAATTTATCCGGAGCGATTTGAGATTATCATCGATCTGAACCTCGAATATCCCGGAGGTCGGGAAAAAGCCCGCCAATGGGTGCTCGACAACATCGAGCGGGCGAAGGATCTGGCCGAGGTCCGGGATCCGGGACAGCATGTTCATCTCGAAAAAGACCGGCGCGAAAGCCAGTATGTTTACGCCGTGCTCGAAGCGCGCACCATTCAAGAACTCGTCGAACTCGATATGGATCAAGCCAAGAGTGCCGCTGAAGCGATCGACGCCGCGAGGACTGACGCGACAACGAAGCCCGCTGCAAAAAAATCTTCAAGAAAGTCGGCAGCCAAATCGGGAAGTGCTCCTGCGCCCGGGAAGGCGGAACCGAGTAGATTCCGCGCTATCTTTCATATCTGGCCAGATTTTGAAGTTTCCGCCTGCATCAATAAATCGATCGCCACGGTGAAAGCCGATGCCGCCCAGAATTCGTTCTCGGCTAGTGGCACGGGGATCGTTTGGGCGGTGCTGGATTCAGGGGTCGAGCGCAATCATCCGCACTTTGCCAAGTATAAGAACTTCGATGTGACGGAGGAGTGGCATAAGGATTTCACTCCCGACGGAGCCGGCCCATTCGACGATGAGAACGGCCACGGCACCCATGTCGCCGGGATCATTGCGGGCGAATGGCGGGTGCCGCCAGATGCGCCGGCCGGGACCCCAAAACCGGTCGCCGTCTCTCGTTACCGAAAAAAAGACACCGACGATATCGAATATCAGCAGACTGAGCTCGACGGCGTGAGCGGGATGGCGCCGCGGTGCAAGCTGGTCAGCCTTCGTGTCCTCGACGGGAACGGCAAGGGCGCGGTCAGTAATCTCATCGCCGCGATCGACCACGTGCAGGAGATCAATGGCCAGGGACGGCGCTTGCTCATCCACGGGGTCAACATGAGCCTCGGTTACAACTTCGAGCCCGAATGGTTCGCGTGCGGCCAGAGTCCGCTCTGCGCCGAGGTCGATCGCCTGGTCAGAACCGGCGTCGTCGTGGTAGTCGCGGCCGGCAACACCGGTTACGGCACCCTCAAATCAACCATCGGCGCGACCAGCGCCGGGATGGCGCTTACGATCAATGACCCGGGAAATTCCGATCTCGCCATCACGGTCGGCTCGACCCATCGAGAAAAGCCGCATGTTTACGGCGTCTCCTATTTCTCTTCGAAAGGACCAACCGGAGACGGCCGTCTGAAGCCTGACCTTGTCGCCCCAGGCGAGAAAATCATTTCCTGCGCGACCGGTGCCTTGAAAGACGAAGGCGCGAAGGATCAGAAATGCGACTACGTGGAAACCAGCGGCACGAGTATGGCGGCGCCGCACGTCAGCGGAGTGATCGCTGCTTTTCTTTCTATCCGGGGCGAGTTCATCGGCAAGGCGGCACAGGTGAAGGATATTTTTGTGTCCACAGCGACGGATCTGCGCCGGGACCGGTATTTCCAAGGCGCCGGCCTCGTCGATCTGATGCGCGCGATTCAATCGGTCTAACGACGACCAAAACCACCAGGAAAAAACAAACACATGAACGACATCGCTGGAATTCCATACTTCGAAGCGCAGTTCGACAAGGACGGCAGCCCGCTCAGCGAGGTCAATCTGCCTGCGGACGTTACCGATCTCTTCGTCATGTCGCATGGCTGGAATAATAACGACGCCGACGCGCGCGAACTTTACCGGAAGTTTTTTGAGAACCTCGTTGCCGTCGCGCAGCCTAACGATCTGCCTGGG
>JACCZO010000238.1 GCA_013695925.1 Chthoniobacterales bacterium | reverse complement strand
GGTTTCGCCTCTGCCAGATAAGCTCGCGCAAGGTTGAACTTGATCGCAGGTGCCCCCGGATGATTCCGGTCGAGACCGTCCAGGACATCGATCGCCTTTTTCGTCTGCTTTTTTGCCAGCAGACTTTTCGCCTGCAGCAAGCGGGCATCAACACTGTCCGGATCACGGGAAAAGACGTTTTCGAGCAATGCCAACGTCTCGTCATACTTCTTTTCCGAAAGTGCGATACGGGCGCGCAAAGTCCACGCCGGCAAAAAATCGGGAGTCTTGCTCGTAAGGCTTTCCAGATAGGCCGAGGCTTCGCCCCGACTGCCCGTTTGGGCAGCATAGTCAGCGTAAGAAATCTTCAGGCTCGATCGAGGCGGAGACAGTTCCGCAGCCATCTTGAATTCCTCGCCCGCACCTTTTTTATCTTTCTGCAGCAGATGAAGAATGCCCTTCAAGTGGTGCGCATCGGCAGATTTTGGATCGAGCGCGAGGGCGCGATCGATTAAAGACTGCGCCACGGGCAGGTCCGGCTTGCGCATCGCGACGTTTGCCGCAGCCAGCTGATAGAAGACCGACTCCTTGTTTGAAAACTTCTGCAGCGCCTCTTCGGCAACCTTGATTCCCTCCGGAGTGAGCGCCATTTCGGCGAGCGCCATCAGGGCCTCGCCATTGGCAGGATCTTGCTCCAAAACGAGAATTACTTCCTTTCTGGCGTCCTCCCGTTTGCCAATCGTGTGGTAAACCCGAGCCAGGCGGAGTCGATTTTCGAGATAGTTCGGAGCAAGCTCGCGTGCCTTGATGAGGAACCATCCCGCCTTGAGCGGCGCCCCTTCATCAAACCAAATTTGTCCCAGGCGGGCGAACGCCGTCGCGTTTCGTTGATCAAGTCGCAGAACGTTGAGGTATTCTATTTTTGCCTTGTCGTAGGCGCCAGCCTTGAAATGACGCTCAGCGCTTCTCAGGAACCGGCCTTTCTTGGCTTCCTTCGTGCAGCCGGTCGCGAAAACACTGCAGAGTAGAGCGACAAAAACGACGCGGATCAGAAGTGAAAATTTGCCCATATGATTAGGGGTTGAGGAGTTTTTCATGATCAATCAGTTTCTTCCTGGCCGCGGTCGGCTTTAGGAATCCTCAGCCGTTCCATAAGCTCGTACAGAGTTGGTCGGCTGATCCCAAGCTCAGCGGCAGCGGAAGTGATTTTCCCCTGATGCCGTCTCAAGGCGCTCTGCACAACCTCTTTTTCGACGGTGTCCCGCGCTTCCCTCAGAGTGGCAGGCTGGGTGTCGGACAGGTCAGTCAACTCTAGATCTTCGGCCGTCAAACGCTTCCCATCTGCCATAATCACCGCGCGTTTGACGCGATTTTGCAGCTCCCGCACATTTCCTGACCAATTATGGCGGTAGAGGGCACGCTTGGCGTCAGGGGAAAAGGCCATGTTTCTCTTGTTGTTCTGCGCCGCGTAGCGCTGCAGAAATTCCCGGGCGAGGACGGCGACGTCATCTCCACGGTCGCGCAAAGCGGGGAGGCGAATGACCACCACGGCGAGCCGGAAATAGAGATCTTCGCGAAATTTGCCCGCGCTGATCCCTTGCTTGAGATCGGCATTGGTGGCAGCGATGACTCGAGTATCTATTTGGATCTCCTGCCGCCCGCCCACTCGCTGGACCGTCTGTTCCTGAAGGAAGCGCAGCAATTTCACCTGGATGGGGGGCGGTAACTCTCCGACCTCGTCGAGGAAAAGCGTTCCTCCGCTCGCGCTTTCAATCAGTCCTTTTCGTTGCACATGCGCGCCGGTGAAGGCCCCTTTCTCATGGCCGAAAAGCTCACTCTCGAGCAGGCTTTCTGGAATCCCGTTGCAGTTAATTGCGATGAAGGGACCGTCCTTGCGCGAACTGCGTTGATGAATGGCCAGGGCCGCCAGTTCCTTTCCCGTTCCGCTTTCACCGAGGAGGAGAACAGGAGCGGTGGTGCCGGCCACCTTGCGAATATAGGCAAAGACTCCCTGCATCTCCGAGCTGGCTCCCACCATGCCTTCGAATCCTGCCACCTGGGTCTCCTCACGCAGCCGGCGATGTTCGTGCTCCAGGTAGACGACGTGTACGGCGCGCCGGAGGACGAGCTTTAGTTCTTCCATCTCAATCGGCTTGACCAGAAAGTCATAAGCGCCGGCGCCGACAGCTCGAATCGCGTTTTGCTTTTCGCCCTGACCTGAGATGATGATGACTTTCGCCAGCGCGTCGAGGGTGATGATCTCATCAAGGGTGGCCAGCCCTTCATCAGGCTCGTTTGCCTTCGGCGGCAGTCCAAGATCCAGCAGCACGACACCTGGTCGCTCCCGTCCAAAAGCCTGCACCGCCTCTGCGCGATCGCCGGCCATGCTCAGGTCGTAGTCGCTCCCCAAGGCCCATTTCATCTGGGTGCGAATCTCTTCGTCGTCGTCGACGAGCAAGAGCTTTGGCTTGGGTTCTTCCTTCATTGCAACGGTAACTGAACTCGAAAGGTGGTGCCGACCCCGGCCTCACTCACCGCTGAGATCTTACCTCGATGCGCGTCCACAATCATTCGCGATTGAAACATTCCAATGCCCAACCCCTTTTTCTTGCTCGTTTGCAAGGGCCGGAAAAGAGAACTCCGGAGAAACTCCGGAGTCATTCCACAGCCCGTGTCGCTGACGCGAAACTCCGCCCAGTCTTCGCTTGCGCTCGTTTCGACCGTCACCGTGCCGGCGGCGCCGACCGCTTCCTGCGCGTTGAGGAGCAGGTTGAGGACGACGCTTTGGAGTTGTTCGCGATCGGCTGGCACCTTTGGCAGGGGCCCGAAACGCTCGACCCAGCGAATCCCGTTGTTCCGAGAGAATTGTTGCATCGCTTCCTTTAGCAAAACGTTGAGATCGGTCTCCGTGCGGTTCAGGCTCAGGCCGGCCTGGAGTTTGGCGGCGCGGGAGATGAGCTGATTGATTCGCGCCACCGTATTGCCGATCGCACGCAGAGCATCGGCCCGGAAGTCGGGGTCATCGAAATGCACCGGAAGGTTTGTCAGCATTAGACTCAAGGTGGAGGCGGCGTTTTTGAGGTCGTGAGCGAAAAAAGAGGAGACGGTCTGAAGGGCTTCGAACTCTTTTGTGGCGATCAGGGCCGAGGCCATTTGAAGATTGAGAAGACTCGCACCCACCTGATCTCCGATGCATTCGAGCAGGTCGTATTCTTCTACCGTATAAGGGACGGCGTGCACTCGATCCGCCAGGATGGCAATGCCAAGCCAATGGTCAGCTGCCCGTAGAGGAACGGCGATTCTGTGACCGCCATGTTGGAACTGACCAGCGCTCACGGCGCGGAGCACGGCAGCGCCCCCACTCTGCGCTGAGTCCAGGTCAAAAGGGCGGGTGAGCGTCCGGAAATTTTTCAATGTCAGCCCCGATTCATTTCCTGAGTCGGGATTTTCCGCCATCTTTTGGGTAGAAGCGGCGAGGACGAGCCGATCGGATTGCGGATCGACGACCCAGAGCGAAACCGAAAGCGCATTAAAGGTCTCGGA
>JACCZO010000213.1 GCA_013695925.1 Chthoniobacterales bacterium | reverse complement strand
GCCGAGAGACGAAGATGTGCGACGCGAGCGGGTCTTGATGGCTTCGCACTTCCGCCAGCGCCGACGTTACGCCCTGGATGGCTTGTTCGAGGGCGCGAAGGGCATTTTGAAGGCGCTGTGCTCGCATGTGTGCAAGTGAACATATCTTCGACGATGTGGTCAAGATGCATGCTGGATTTGCTGATATCCACGGGTTACGCTGTCCTCCGCACGGCAATGCCTTCGTTCGAGTTCGACGCCAATAAGAGCGCTTTAAATAAAGAGAAGCACGGCCTCGATTTCGAGGAATCCAAGGAACTTTGGAAGGGACCGGTATTTGAATTTCCTGTGCGCGAAAAAATGCGCGAGATGCGCTACGTGGCATTGGGTAAGATTGACGGTAACCCCTATACTGGTATAGTATCTTACAGAGGCGCCACGATTCGGATTATCAGCGTCCGACCGTCAAACCAACGAGAAATCGAACAGTATGCCGTCAGCATTAAAAAAACCGAAAGCCGTATCAGCAAGGCGTAGCCCCCACTCGGTCAGACCGGCTTCGAAGGGACAAAAAGGGGTCGTTTCAGCTAAAACCGCCTATTCGTTCGTGTCATCCCCGGCCGGCAAAAAGGCCGCGACGATAGGGTTCGCCCGGACAATTCAGCGGCGATCAATTGGCGCCGATCCGTTGCTCAAAAAGTTTGATGGCGGCGAAGACATATTGGATCATTGCGACCTGTCTGCCGGCTGTCTGAAAATGCCGCTAGATTAGTATCACCGCCGATTCGCGCGTTCGAGATCGCAGGAAATTTGGGCGCACTTTGGAAATTCGGGCAAAAGCGGCGCATCGGGGCGGTTGGCGTTGATTTTCGCGGGATATTCGAAACTTTTTCGCTTGGTGGTAGGTGCGCAACCCGCCCCCATTTCCTCTATGAATCGACTCGAAAACGGCCTAACAAGTCACCAGAAAGTAACGCGAGATTTTTCTTTCCACGCTCTGTTTTTCATCGGCTGATGGAAGGCATGAAACAGACAACTAAATCGAATGCAGCGAAAATGCAGCGGATCAACTTCTTCTCGGGTCGGGACAGGAAGCCGTGGGCCTCAATCGAAATTCCGGCCGCAGACCAAAAACAACTGGAAGCGGAGGCGAAGCGAAAAGGGCTGACCTATACGCAAATATGGGAAGAGGCGATCTCGGAAGGACTGAAGCGCCACCGCCGCCGCACCACGGTCACGAAAACGCTCTGCCTGCCCGAAAGCGTGTTGACTCATGGAAAGGCCAGAGCGCGCGAGGAAAATCGCACGTTCTCAAATTACGTCGATGCGCTCCTGCGGCGTGATGTCGCATCGGCAGCTTGATTGAATCAGCGAGCCTCGCCGGAGCGATCTGGCGGGGCTATCCGAGCAGATTGTAAATCGCAACAATTGGCTCAAGCTGCGCTCGCAGATCGTCCCGGCGTTGCTTGCTCCAGCCTGGAATCTCGCCGCGGAGATACTTGTTGAAAGTCTGCTGGGCGTTCATCAGAATTTTGACGAGCTCGCTAACGTGGTCGGTGTCATGAATCCGCTGCCGACCATGCCCTTGTGGCAGATCAAGCTCGCCCTGTAAAATCATCACTTCTTTCAATGAGGAGATTGCATCAGCCGCGGTCTCGGCCGGCTGTTTCAATCTCTCGGCAAGGCGAATGAAGCTCTTAGCATAGCTGACGGGGAAGGCGAGTTTCCCCGGTGTCGGCTTAGTAGTGAGATTTGGTAGGGCGAGCTGTTCCCATGCGCGATGCTTCGCCTTTAACGATTTGAGATAGACGCCAATCTCGCGACCTTTGTTCACGACCGCCAGGAGCTTCGCGGAAGCCGCGTCGCCTGCTGCCACGAAGTCCGCGTAGCTGCGGTTTACGTGCTCGACTAGCTCGATTGTGAAGCGATCCAGATCCTCAGTTAGGTTCATGTGGGTAGGAGCTCGACCCATTTCCCGGCGAGGTCTTTTTTATGAAACGCCGCGGTGCCGTGCTGCGAAATACTGATCGGCACTTCGACTTCAAGTTGAACGGGCGCCGCAATTTTTAGGTTCGACGGCATCATCGAGAACCGGATTACGCGGCAGCCACCGGGCGACCTATCCGATACGTTCGTTTGAGGTAGTTCGCCTGCTTAGTAGGTGAACCATCGCCGCCCGCGTCACGTTCGAGTCGCTTGCCGTCCTTGCAGGAACAGAAGGCGATCGCGAATCCCGACTCTGTCTTCACGAGACGCTTACCGCGTCCCTGACACTTAGGGCAGACCTTGGCGGCCGGAACTGGCTTACGCTGAGACATCGGCGACGACGAAGCCTGAAGGAATCACAATGCCGCTCGCCAGACGCTCTTCGGCTAAAATCGTGATCATGTTCGTAATGAAGTTGGTGCCTTCCTCGCGGGAGGCACTTAAACTTACGCCGCTGCGTCTCCACAACCATGCACAAGGTTTGAAGGCTCCAATAATCGCCGCCCCGGCTGTTGCCGCGGTAGTTTCCACGATGGGAAGGCCGAAGATGCTCGGCGTGCGAACAAGTTGGCCCATCTCATTTTGAGCGAAGATGTTCCCGACGAGGTATTGGCCGTTGGCGTCTTTCGCGAGTTGTAGATTCTCGAGGTCCGTTGGATGAAGAACCACAGCCGTGGCCGGCATCTTCGACGCAATCCTTACCGTCGTCATCCCCTTCCTGATCGTGTCGGCCGGCGAATTTGAGTATGCCTGGCTGCCGATTCCGCTTACGTTCAAAAGCCCTAAAAGATTTGCGCCGGCACCTGAACCAGAAAGCAGTTGCTGCTCTTCGCGTTCTTCAATTGCAAAGCGTAGTCGCATATCGATGAACGACTGGGCCGCGGTGACATCCTCGATTAATTCTTGGGAACACCGGACATAGCCTGCCAATTTTTTTACCGGGGCGTCCGTCGGTGAAAGTTCCAGAGAAATTTCTGGTTTGGTTGCGGACTCGGCTACGGCAGAACTGGTATTTTCGAAACCGGTCTCAGTCGCAAAACGCACACTGGAGCCCGTCGTGGTGCCCTGACTAAATAAATCAGCAATCGTAAGACGTTCGACAGTGAACGGAATAATTGTCTGAGTCTGATCTACATTCGAGAGCGTCGTGCCGCTAAGAGTCAGCGCCGTGCGAACGTTGGCGATGCCTGGAATATCCATCGACACGTATTTCTGGCCGCCTTGCCGCACGAATCGCTGGAACTCTTGGTCTGCGAGGATCGTTGCGCCGATGGAGCGGGTGTTGTCGCCGAAGGAGCGACGCGCGTGATAGCTCCCGGACGTGCCAGCCGTATCGCTAGCCGCCACGCGGAACGGTTCCGGCGACATGGCGTCGACGCAGTGCTTCTGAAAGTCCTTGGTGCTTAGGCCCCGCGCGATGCAACGCTCCGCCTCGACTTCGAGGTCGAATGGGAGAGACGACGCGAAGCCGGCTTGTTTCTTGAGGGTAGCGGCGAGCTCGCGGATGGCGTTGTCGTCGTGTTTGTTTTCGGGGGTGGTGGTGGTGTTCATGGGGTGATTTGCGGAGCGGCCGATTCCGACGGTTGCGTCGGCGGGCACAGAGACAATGGAAATTTCGAGTGGAGTCCACCGGGTAGCTCTGAAGACCTTCTGGCCTCCTTGCTTGCCGGATTCTTGTAGTTCGTCGACTTGGTAGCCGACTGAGACGTTGCTGCGGATTCCTTCAGACACGTCCGACCAGACTTCGGAGGCGCGTGCGCCTTTGCCGAACCGGACAAGTGCGCGGGCTTTGCCGCCATCGCACCAGGCGCGTTCTACTACGCCGACCACGTCTTTAACGTCGTGATCCACCAGCAAGTTTCCGCCGTTGTTCAAACGGGAGAGGTTCACTGCCGTCGATGTGCAATCGAGGATCTCGATGCCGAATGACCGTTCGTATGGGTCCGGGCTGGCGAAACTTAGTTCCGCCGTCCTGGCGTGCTCATCGATGCCGCGCCGGCTGATCCGGGCGTCGCGATACTGGATTGTGGTAGGTTTCAAGTGGTCTGCGGGAATCGATTGGAACTGCAGCGAGTCGATTGCGGCACGGAATGCCGGTGACTGCTTCGCTGCATCTGCTTCGTCCGCGGCGCCGCGTGGACTCTGCTTCTGCGATTCGCACTACTTGTCTCTCGATCCGTTACCTCCCTCGCCTGCGACCCTGCATCGGGCTTTCGTCGGGGCGGCACTCGATTAACTCGCGTGCTGCTTCAATTAGGGCTGCCGTGTCAACTGACTTCAGCCAGTCGGGGGTGAACGACTGGCTCATTAATTTTCTCGCTCCTCAGTTATCATCGTGCGCGAGTTCGGCGTCACATGCCGCGATCACGTCCTTGTGCAGTTCGGTGAAGATGTCGTGTTTCTCGTCGTCGTTCAGATGCGAGCCCAAGATCCGCGCGCGAATCGCGGCAAACACTGCGCCCTGAGTTCGCATCACCAGTTCCCTCGGGAAGAGCAGGCGCTGGCGCTCCAGGAGTTGATGCTCGGCAATGTCCGCCTGCGCACGCATCAAGCGTTCCCGACTCGTCTCCTCTTCGGCTGTATCGCGCCGGCAGAGCGCCGGGAGAGCGTCCACAAGGGCGTAGAGATGCGCGCCTTTAGGCCCAGGGATGTTCGGAACGTTCGCGAGTCGGTTGGACACTGTGCGACGGTCCAGCTTGCAGATGCGCGCCAACTGCGACGCCGATAGCTTATCCGGCATCGCGACAAGCCTTGTCTATTGTAGCCGCCATGATACGGCGGCACACCGTCGTTACGTCGGGCAGTAGTCCTTTACGCTTTGCAGCGCGGAGCAGTCGCAGTTCATGGCGCCGCGCCTTTACCTTTATTTCGGCAATTACGAGCTGCTCGTGGATCGTGTGAAAGTGGGAGTCGTATTGGGCGGTTTTCATAGATGTTGTGGCGTAGTGCGGCGTCACCTCGCGACTAGGAGCCCAACGGGATCATCGGAACCTGCTTAATTTTTCAAATCGAAAAGGGACCCGTAAAGCGCGTAAGAGGTAGAAGGCGGAGTCATGGCAGGTGTTCATCGACGTTGAGCGCGTCCGTCTTCGCAGCTTTAAACCCTGCCGCGTATCCTAAATGCCAGGCGCAACGCGTTCGCTGTGGTGCAGCCGGCCTTGCGCAGCGCCGACAAAGGTTGCGGCTTACTTGTGCGGCTCCATAAGCCCGATGAAAAGAGCGGAAGCGTTCAGGATCGAGCTGCCGTCGGAATCGTTCTCGAGCGTTAGCGCGCTCCTTTTGTTCCGGCGTGCGCGGGCGCCGCTTGCGTTCGCGTGCGAGCTCGCGTTGTTCCGGCGTCATCCTTGCGGCCGCACGCTCGCGATATGTCCTAAGCTTGTCTCGGTTGCGCTCTCGCCACGATCGCTCATATCGGAGCCTTCGTTCCCACTGCTCGGCGGTGAAGGTCCGCTTTTTCTTCTTGCCGTGCGTGCGCGGTTCGGCGTCCAGGTGATTCATTGCGGGCCTTCCTGGTTTTGCCAATCGACGCGGCGCATTCCTTCACTCTCGAAGATGAGAAGAGTGCCGCCGGCCGGTGCTTCCTTGCGTGCGATAGCTTGGGCCTGGTCGAGCGTGCGGAAGATTCGCCTGATCTGGCAATGCGGGCTCTCTAGCATCCAGACGCGGGCCTCGGGGTGACGGTATACGCGGTGCGGTTCGGGTGTCACGGTAGCTCTTTCTTGCATTGCCCGAATCTGTGAGTTAGCCACCTGGCGCGGTCCTTAATCTTGCTTCTCTCGTCCGGAGTTCTGGCCGCGAAATCTTCCAGCGCATTGGCGAGTGCGGCTTTGTCGAACTTTGCGCGCTTCCTCCACATCCCAGCGTTGCGCTGCCATTCTCCGGTATCTACAAACGACTTGACCGAGCCGATTAAATCCGATCTATCAAAAACGAATTCCCCCGACCGATTAGTCTGTATTCGCGATTCAACTGCGTCGCGCAGTGAGACGCCCGCAATTATGGGATTGTCGGCATCGGCCTCATCTTCTCCGTTCTCGGTACTCGTTCTCGCATTCGGTCTCGTACTCGGTCTCGGTCTCGTACTCGAGTGCATCTGTCCGTCGTCTGTCCGCTCAATGTCTGACGCTTGTCGGGCATCGTTGTCTCGCGGGTACTTGCTAGGCGCTCTTTTGCGTTGCTCGAAATGCAGGATCTCGACCGCGGCCTTGCCGCTAGCATCCGTAAAGGATTCGATCAGGTGGGCGGCCTCGCACTCTTCGAGCCAGGTCTGGATTTCCGCTGCTGTTACTGAGTCGATCTTGAGCGGGAAGAGGTGAGCCCTGAGGAGCGAAAGGTTACGGTCGTAGCGTCCGTAATCATCCGCCACTGACATCAGCCGGCGGAAAAAGATTTCACCGCCACACGAGAGCTCATCCACGCGCTCGCTGGTCAGAATACCCTCACGGATGTAGCGACCGGGCATTTTATTCAGGCGCCGATCCGGTGATCTTCGATGAGCTTTTGAAGATCCGCTGGAATGTAGCGAACCAGCTTTCCCAGCCTAACGCATGGGATTATTCCATCCTTGGTTCTACTGTCTAGGGTGCGCTGCGAAATGCACAGCCGCTTCGCTGCCTCCGCCCTGTCTAGCAAGTCCTCGTCCGTGTTTGGTTGCAATCTCATGCAATGAGTCGCATTGTTACATTTGCAACATGCCTCATCGTTCAACTCTCTACCGCCGCCGAACAGGTACGGGTCGCTGTGCATTGCCGCGCGCCAAGCGGAATTGCCGGCAGCTAGGAGGGCGCCATGAGATGGCCTGGGCGCGCGAAGAGTTCCTGCTTGTCCTCGTCGCGGCATTGATCGCAGATCGGCGAGCCAGTATCGGAGTCGATTATGAAATGGTGCGCCAAGAGATTTGCGAACGCCGTAAGCGCCCAGAAGTCCGCGCGATCTTCGAAAGAATCCGCGGTTGGAGTTATCCCGCTTCTCTCGTTGCGATCGCGTGCGCCGAGGCGCTTCGCCTTGGGGTACGAACCAGAAACGAAGACGGCGCAGGCATCGCGACGCGGTTGAAGGCAGAGTATCCGGCCCTCACAAAAAAGGAGATCGCGGCTTTCATGCGACAGCCCAACGCGGCGTGGCTCCAGGTTGCGGCAGGAGGTTCGCCCAAGCCTTTAGCCTTTTCATCTACTGGTAACGAATGTCCGTCGAGGATTTTTCCGATCTCGCGCCGAATGGTTTCTTATTGGCGCCGCCACGACGATTATCAGCTTGCCGTCGCCTCGATTGGCTCAATTGCACACAAGGGGAATACGTCGTCCGCGACACCCTTCATGCGGCCTCCGTCGAGATCGAAACGACGTTCGACGCACGCGCCCGGACGATACGAAACCACGCTGTTCCATCCCGTTCATCGGCAAGCTCGCGGTAATTTGTCATGAGCTTTCCGACGCTGTTTCCCATCTCCAAGGCGACCCGCGGCGCGTCCGCAATCAGCGCCAGCCGATACGTCGCATAGCTGTGCCGGAGCGCGTTGTCCGGCCATTCCTGGCCCGTCGCCTTGACGGCCGCAATCGCATAGTCTGCCAACCGACGACTCGAGAAAAGCCTGCCCCGACTGCCGCGCCACGGCGCGAGCCATTGCATGAGGTTCGGTTGAATGGGCACCAATCGACGCGTTGCGGTCTTCGCCTTGTCGGCCCCGACTTCGATGTGGCCGCGCTCGAAGTTGATTTCGTTCCACGCGAGCCGCTCAATCTCCGCTCGCCGAAGTCCCGCGAATCCGCCGAGCGCGAAAAACAGCGCGTGATCGGGGGCCGCGTTTTCCATGATGGTGGCCATTTGCTTCGGCGTGAAAATCCCAATCGCGCCGTCGCGCTCTTTCGCCTTGGCCACGTCCTCTGCTTCGGTCGGGGTGCCTTTCGGCAAATATCCCTGCGCTCGTGCGAAATGAAAAAGGGTGACGATCGACATGCGGATGTTGTTGCGCGCGCGCGGCCCCACGTTCTGCGCCTTCAGCCATTCGTTGATCAGCCTGGCGGTGACGGATCCAATTCCGGTTTGGAATCCGCCCGCGAAGCGATTGAGGTGGCTCCGCAGCGTTTCGATGTAGCGCCGGCTCAGGCCGTCGCTTTCTTTCGCTTCAATCAACTCCGCCACGATTGCCGTGACGCGCTTCTCAGTAACGCCTCGGCGCCGCGCCGCATGCTCTTTCACTGCCGAGAGGAGCGAGTCGCCGTGAAGGTGTGCACGCGCCGCAACGTATTCTTCGATTGCAGCGTGAAGCGGCAGGCCGAGCGGCTTTAGAAGACTCAGTGTGGTGGCGTAGCTGTCGCGGTCGGCAGTCGTCAGGGTAAGAACGCCGACGCGTCCGCGGGCAATTTGTGTCGCGACTTCCTGCGCGTGCATCCGGGCATCCGCAAATCGCCCGAAATTCTTGCGCTCTCGCTTGCCGTCGCGGTAGTGGACCACGGTAAAGAGATCGTATCCATTCGCCTTTGCTCGGTAGATTTTCACGATTGCGTTTCCGACCTTGATTGCATGCGGAAACTGGCGCGGCAGCTTTTCAGGACTTTTCATGACACCAACCTTGCAAGATGTTGCGCGTTATTGCAAGAGGGAAGATTGCCCGTCGCCTATGAAAGAGGTAAACGTGCACGGGTTCGATCCCCGTACGCGCTGCCAACTCGTCTGCGCCTTATCTCGGCATAACCTCGAGTTGGAAGGGCACAAAGACCGGCCGCCCGTCCACCTGCACCTGCGCGAATAGCCTGACGAAT
>JACCZO010000202.1 GCA_013695925.1 Chthoniobacterales bacterium | reverse complement strand
GGTGTAATTGCCCGGCGCGAGGGTTTGCAGGATGGCCGATTCCGCGTCGTCGGTCGGCATGAGACCGGTCGCGGTAATCTCGGTTTCCTGCTCGCCGTCGCGCCAGTTGTCGTTCGCTATGATTGTGTCCCCGTTGCCGTCGTGCAGCTCGAGGACGGGATCCTGAAGCGCGTTTGCCACTCCGAAATTTTCCAACGATGGCCCGATCGCCCGTATTAGGACGGTCGCGTCTCCCAAGCCATCGGGGCCGATGATGAAGCCGCCGATCATGACGTTGTCGCCGGTGTCGACAAAGCCACGGGTGCTGATGTTAGCCAGTCTGGAATCGGCCGGTTGGTCGAGGTCGTAGGCTTCCACCAACCCGACGCCAGTGGTCCCGTTTGCTCCGCGCACGATGGCGGTGTAGGCGCCGGGAGCAAGGGTTTGCACGATGGCCGACTCGGCGTCGTTGGTCGGCTGGAGACCGGTCGCTTCGATTTCCGCTTCTTGGTCGTCTTTCCAATCGTCGTTGGTCGTCACCGAGCCGTCGGGCGCGTGCAATTCGAGTGTCGGATCCATCAACGCGCCGGCTATGCCGAAAGGAGTGAGCGCCGGCCCGATCGCGCGCACGATCACCGTCTTAGGAGAGTTCCGGTGACGATGAACCCGCCAATCAAAACATTATCGCCCGTCTGCACATTAAGCCGGGTGGAGATATTGAGCAGCCGGGAGAGCGGGACCCCTTCAGTGAGAGCGATATTTTCAATTCGGTAGGAGGAATCGTCGCCATCGATCTCCGCTCGAAAACCTATCACCACGCTGCTTCCGGCCGCCGTGAAAGGGACGGCGAAACTTCCATATTCGTCTTGCCCTCCCGGCCTGCCCAGCTTGGCTGCGTTGACCCCGTCAATGTCGACGGCAAATGAGAACGCCGCCGGGTTGCCAGCGTGGGAGTAAACGCTCGCGTAGTCCCCGCTCACTGTGTAATCGGCGCCGGGAATCAGACCCACAACGGTTTGACTGATCGACGGGTCCGAATCGACCCCCCCGAAACTATTGAGGATGAAATTCCCGTCGGGGGTTACCACCGGTGGCAAACCAGCCACCCGCAAAATCGCCGCCCGAAGAAGTCCATCCTCCCCCGGTGTCATTACGGGGAACCTCGGTCTCGAAGTTCCCGTTGGTGATCGATTGGCTGTGAACGGGCGAAGCCGCGCAAACCGCAAATATCCCCACGCCTAAACCCAGTAATTTTGCATGCATATTATTTCCTCATCCATCTTCCTTTGCGGGAAAGGGCCGGGCGCCATGCTGGCCCCCTGACACGCCTCTCGCATCGGTTCCTCATTTTTTACGAAATTCGGGATACCATTCACCTGAGATGGAACACGCAGCGGGATCGGTCCCTCGACCGGCGATCCCCTCGGTGATTTCCAAGAGTCAGCGAACTTCTGAATTCGGAGGTCAACCATGGTGGGCCTTAAGCACCTTTCATCTTCGCGAATGAGTTCGTGAAAGAAAAGCTTTTTTCGGAACCGAGGAGCGCCCGCGCCTCGGGTGCGTTCCCTAACGATGAAGCGCAATGCTGGAGCCGACCCAGGTCTTCTCCTTGTTGAAATCGACCCCCATCATCTTGCCCTGGCTCATCCGGACGAGGTTGTTCACCAGCACCGGCTCGCCTTCTTCCGGCCAGAAGAACATCATGCGGATTTCCGCATTGGTTCATCGTCGTTTCCCTGCAACGTTGCCGTCAAGCAGCCAGACTTGAGCCTTGACAATAGGGCGTTGTCTGACAGCCTGTCGAACATGAAAATTTCGACTCGATCGCTGGTGCGCGAATTTCCCAAGGCGAAGGCCGCGGCCCGCAAGGGACGCACGGTGGAAATCCGCGACGGCAAGACGGGAGAAGCATTCCTTCTGATCGCCAAGCCGATCCAGACCTTTGGGGAGTTGGCGGCCTCGGCCAAGGGAGTGCATGCCGGTCCTCGCGATCTTTCCTCGCGCGAGGGCTTCGATGCCTGAGCATATCCTCGACACCGGGCCGCTGGTCGGCTGGATCAACCGGCGCGATCAATGGCATGAGTGGAGCGTGGCGGCCATGGAAGCCTTACAACCTCCGCTGATCACCTGCGAAGCGATCATTGCCGAGGCGGCCTGGCATCTGCGCGACAACAGAGAAGCGGTGGATCAACTCTTCGGCCTGATCGAGTCCGGGGCGCTGCGCATTGTCGAAATCCTGCCCGATCACGTGCCCCATCTGCGCGCCCTTTCGGCGAAATACGCGCAGATGGATTTCTCTGACGCTGCCGTCGTGCGCCTCTCCGAGATTTATCCTCGGGCGATTGTGTTGACCACGGACACGAAGCACTTCTCGGTTTACCGCCGCTTCCGGACCAAGCGCGTGGCAATGGTTCATCCATAGGAGACAAGTCTCCGCGCTACTCGGCGGTCAGATCGCGCTCGTGCAGCGCGATGCTGGAGCCAACCCAGGTTTTGTCCTTGTTGAAATCAACCCCCATCATTTTGCCCTGGCTCATCCGCACGAGGTTGTTGACCAGGATGGGTTCGCCATCTTCCGGCCAGAGGAACATCATCCGGATTTCCGCTTTGGAGCGGCGGCCGTCGGCCGTCGGGACAAACTCCGCGTATTGGACTTTGCGCTGCAGGATCCAGGCATGCGGATCCTCCAGCGCGGTCAGTTTTTCCGGCGTCGGATCCATCTCGACTCCGAGCCCGGCAAAGGAGTAGAGCGGCTTGAGCACGTAATCGCTCAGCGATTCATCAGCCGGGAACTCATCCACGAAATAGGCCGCCGACGAGTAAGGCGATTTCAGAGAAGGGAGCGAGAATTTGCTGATCCGAAAATAGAAGTTGGGGTGCCCGACCCAGGTGATATCGAGGTCGTCGCGGAAATCGAACCCCGGCCGCAGCTCCGGCCGGCGCAACAGCTCGTCAAAAATCACCCGGTTATAGATTCGCTCGATCCGGATCTCGCGCCCCTTGTGCTGGTAGAAGAGCTGCCGTCCCCGCTTCGTTATGCTCGTCAGGCAAACCGGCCGGACCCCGAGGCCGATCTCGGAGCGGGCGAAATCGATCCGCGTCTTCTGCCGCTCCGGCTCGATCTCGAGCAGGATGACATTCTCCGGGTCGGCGTTGCCCACGATCACCCGGCGCAACAACTCGAGGTAGGAATTCTCGTCGTGGCCGCTGAAGAACGGCTGCCAACCCTCCGGCAGATCGGGAAAGGCGTCGCGCAGACAACGCCAGAAAAAGAGCTGGTAGGAATAGAGGCTGGGGAAGCCTTGGAGCTCGATCAGGCGCGGGGTGAGGCGCCCATCTTCCCCGGCACAGACGGCGAAATCGACCTGGACGAAGAGCGGGTGCGGATTTTCGTTAGGCACAACCAGCCGGGGCGGGATGGCGTCGCGCGCCTTTTCGAGAAACTCCGGCTTTTGCACCTCCTCCATGATCTGCCGCGCTGCGCCCGTGATTTCCCGGGTGAATTCCGAGGTCAGAAAAATCGGCGTTTCGGAAATGCGGAAATCGGCCGGCCAGACTTGCGTCTCATTCACGGCCCGCAGAAGCGCGGCGTATTTCTCCTCCGTAAAGCCGGCGTTGAACCGGGCGCGCTGGGTTGGTTCCATCGGCCCGCAGCATGGCACACTCCACTGCGGACGACAAAACGCGTCAAAACCCGACGAAAAGCGCGGCCATCCGTTCGCGCGTTTTCGGATCGGGCAGTCGGCCGACTCCCGCACTCATGTTATCGGCCAAATGTTTCGGATCGTTCGTCGCCGGGATGACGCAGGTCACCGCCGGATGCGACACGATCCATTTCAACAAGAACTGCGCCCAGGTGTGGCAATCGAACTCCGCGGCCCAGGCCGGGACCTTCTTGCCGGCGAGGATTTGGAAAATGCCGCCACCGCCAAAAGGGCGGTTGATCAGGACGGCGATTCGCATTTCGCGGGCGAGGGGCAGGATGCGCTGGGCGGCGGCGCGATCCATCAGCGAATAATTGATCTGGATAAAGTCCGGCTTGTGCACCCGGATCGCCCGCTCCATTTCGCCGTGGCCCTTGCGTTCGGAATGGGTCAGGCCGGTGTAGCGGATCCTTCCCTTCGCTTTCCAATCGTTGAGCGAGGTCATCTGCCGGTCGACATCGGACAGGTTATGCACCTGGATGAGATCGATCGTGCGGGTGCGAAAACGCTGGAGCGATTTTTCCATCTGGGCGAGGCCTTGCAGCTTGTCCCGGGTCCAGACCTTGGTTGCGAGGAAGAGTGATTTCGTTAGGCCAGCCTTGTAGGCGAGATCGCCGATCACGCTTTCGGCGTTGCCGTAGGCGGGCGAGGTGTCGATCAATTTTCCGCCCTGTTGCACGAAGAGGGCGATCATTTCAGCGACGACTTTGGCCGCGGCCGAGCCGGATCGCACGTCGAAGGTGAGCGCGCTCCCGAGGCCGATCACCGGCAATTTTTCACCCGTCGCGGGAATCGCGCGCAGGATGCGTGAGGGCCCGGCCGCCCAGAGACCCACCGGCAGGAAGGCTCCCGCCGCCGTCGCGCCAATCAACTTCGCTGCCTGTCGCCGTGAAACCTTATTATTCAGCACGTGAAATCGTTTTATCCTGGATGAGTCTTCGGCGTCAACGGCGGCAATCGACCCGGGCTGTCTCCTTAAGGATGAGCCGTTTTCCAGCCCGATATTGCATTAAAGGGTATGAAAACATTCCATAAATTCCTTGCCGTGCTCGGAGGACTCGCCCTTGCCCC
>JACCZO010000196.1 GCA_013695925.1 Chthoniobacterales bacterium | reverse complement strand
TTCCAGCCTGCGGCCACGATCTTCTGTGCGCCTTCTTCGCCGAGCGCGGGAACGACGAGGGCGTTGAATTTTCCTTCAAGCTGTTGGTCGCTCACCGGGTTAAAGGCGTTGCCGAGCGGATAATCGACCCGTTTGGTCAGCACTTTGCCGTCCTTCAGCGTGACGTGGACGATGTTCGCGACGGCCTTGGCGTAGAGCGACGACAACTCCTCATTCCGCTCCACCGTCACGTTCTCAAGGAACTTCCAGATCTCCGGGTCGGTGAACCGCTTCGGCTGGAATTGCTTCTCGCTCACTTCGCCGTCGATCAACGCGATCGCGGTGATGTAGGGCAGGCTGTGGTCGGCCGTCTCGCGCGTCTCCGGTTTCCATTTCTCCGGCTCGCTCCCGATGATATCGACCGAGGCGTCGTGACTCTCGATCCGGACCGACTGGATCCTGGCCGGATCGCCGATTTCCTTCCTCAGGTGCAGCGCGGCTTCGATTGCGCTCTGGCTGTGATACTCGGCCGGCCAATACTTGATGCTGGTGTTGAGGATCATCGCCGCCGTGCCTTCGTTCACGTTCTTCTCGCCCGGACGCTTCACGAAAACTTCGGCGACGTTGCCTAACGACACCCCGAGTTCTTTTTCAAATCCCATCTGACCCTCGAAGATCGGGGCCGGACCGGTCATGCCGGCGCGGGCGAGTAGCGCCGCATAGACACCATGCCGCGCGGCGTTCGCAAAAGCGACGCCCTTCCAATGCGAGAGTTCCCCTACCCGCGCCTGCCGGAAAGCCGCGCAGTTCACGCCCGCAATGTTGACCGCATGGCGTGTCTTTTCCGCGTCGAGTTTCATCAATTTCGCGGCCGCCAAAGCAGTGGAAAAGGCGCCGTAAGTCGGATGATCCCAGCCGCGCGCGCGGATGCTGGCAGCGTCGCAGAAGCGGCATTGCACTTCGTAGGCGAGCCCGATGGCGGTGATTAGCTCTTTGCCGTTCGCGCCCACGCTCTCGGCCACAGCGAGCGCAGCCGCGATGTTGTCGCTCGGGTGCGCTGGTTCCTTGGAAAGATAAGTGTCGTTGTAATCGAAATAGCGAATGCAGCAGCCGGTTGCGAAAGCTGCCCAATCCGGCGGCGCCTGATGATCGGTGCCGATGATCGTGCCGCCATTTTTGGCCGAGAAATCCGACGCGACCGTCCGCGCGATCACGCAAGGCTCCTCGTGCCAGGCGCCAAGCGCGCAGCCGAACGAGTCGATCACCCGGCGTTTCACCTCGTGCACCACCTCGGGCGAGAGATCTTCGTAATTAAGTGAGCAGGCATATTCCGCGAGACGATGAGCGAGAGACTTGGACATAAGAGAGCCTGCAATCTGGCGACGAATCGCGCAGCGGCAAGCAAAGCTCTGCCGCGCTGTAGCCGGGGTCGGTGACCCCGGCAGTCCCAAACTCGTCCTTGCTTTCGCGAGTTCTTTGAAGAACGCGAGGGACCGGGGTCACCGACCCCGGCTACAGGAATTCATCGTGCCCATCCGCGCAATCCGTGGTTAGATTCTTCCCCCATGAGCAAAGTTTACTCCGACGCCAAGGCCGCGCTGGCCGGCCTGCTGCACGACAACATGACCATCGCCGCGGGCGGGTTCGGACTTTGCGGTATCCCGGAAAATCTCATCACGGCCCTGCACGACAGCGGAGTGAAAGGCCTAACGATCGTGGGGAACAACGCGGGTGTGGATGGCTTCGGCATGGGCGTCTTGCTCACCACGCGGCAGGTGAAAAAGGTGATGGCTTCCTACGTGGGCGAGAACAAGGAGTTCGAACGCCAGGTGCTGGCCGGCGAACTCGATCTCGAGTTGATTCCCCAGGGCACGCTGGCGGAAAGACTGCGCGCCGGCGGCGCGGGAATCCCGGGATTTTACACCCGAACTGGTTTCGGCACGAAGCTGACCGAGGGCAAGGAGACCAAGAAGTTCGGCGACTTGGAATATGTCCTCGAGCCCGGCATCAAAGCCGAGCTCGCCCTCGTCAAGGCTTGGAAGGGCGACAAATCGGGCAACCTGATTTTCCGAAAAACCTCTCGCAACTTTAACCCGATGATCGCCTCCTGCGGGAGGGTCTGCGTGGCCGAGGTCGAACAGTTGGTCGAGCCCGGTGAACTCGATCCCGACCAGATCCACACTCCCGGAATTTTCGTGGATCGCATTATCCAGGGCGAAAAGTACGAGAAACGGATCGAGTTCCGCACCGTCCAGGGCGGCACCGCCGCGAAGAGGGAAAACCCGACCCGCGACCTGATGGCGAAACGCGCCGCGCAGGAGTTGCGCGATGGCTACTACGTCAACCTCGGCATCGGCATTCCCACGCTGGTCGCAAATTACATTCCCGCAGGGATGAACGTTACTCTGCAATCCGAAAACGGTTTGCTAGGCATCGGCCCGTTCCCGAAAGAGGACGAAGTGGATGCCGACCTGATTAACGCCGGCAAACAGACCATCACGACGATGCCCGGCTCGGCCTTTTTCTCGAGTGCCGATTCTTTCACGATGATTCGCGGCGGACACATCGACCTCGCCATTCTGGGCGCTTTCGAGGTGACGGATAAAGGCGACATCGCGAACTGGATGATCCCCGGTAAAATGGTGAAGGGACCGGGCGGAGCGATGGATCTGGTCGCCGGAGTGAAGCGCGTAGTGGCGGTGATGGAGCACACTTCCAAAGACGGCAGCCCGAAGATTCTAAAAGAATGCACCCTGCCGATCACCGGCCTCGGGGTGGTAAATCTAATCATCACCGACCTCTGCGTTTTCGAGGTGAAAGAGGGCGGCGGCCTTGTCCTGACCGAACTGCATGGTGAGGTCACGGTGGACGACATCCGGGCCAAGACCGGCGCACCGTTCGACGTCGCGCTCAAGAGCTGAGTCGGAAGAGCGGGCTGGCAGGAAAAGCCCCCGCGGGAAAAGCGGCACGCTCTGTAGCGGCGGTCTGTGAC
>JACCZO010000411.1 GCA_013695925.1 Chthoniobacterales bacterium | reverse complement strand
CTTTTTCATGGCCGCGCCAGTCCACTTGCTGTCGTCAAAAGTTCGTGATGGCGAGGACGCCATCACCGGCGGGCGAGACGCCCACCCTACCCGAGCCTCCGCTTCGCCTCGCCTAGATATTCCCCGTCGATCTCAAACCCGACGAAACTCGTTAGGCCGGCCCGGTGCGCAGCGACCGCGGAATTCCCGATCCCGAGGAAAGGATCGAGCATCCGCTCCACTCTCGTGAGGCCGTGGAGGAGAATACAATTCGTCGCCAACTGCACCGGGAACGTCGCCGGGTGCGGCCGCTCCCGCGCCCGCCGCTGGATCGTTTCGTAGGGCACGAACCAGGTGTTCCCACGACAGCGCCGGTCGCGCCCGCCGGTGTGCCCCCAGCGCGCGATGTTCGACTTGTCCTGATACGGCACCCCGAGCGCGAGCCGATCGAGCGGCGTCTTTCCGTTAGGCGTAAGGTGGAAGACATACTCGTGACAATCGTTCAGGTAGCGGGGCGAATTGATCGGCTTGAAATGCCCGCTCGATATTTCGTCGCCGTTGTCGTTAGGCAACGCGATCGACTTTACCCAGTGGATCGTATTTTGCAGGACGAAGAACTTGCGCAGCCGCAGGACCAGCTCGTGCGGCAGCATCGGATTCGACGGCGCCGCTCCGAGATTGAGAAAAAGCGACCCGTTAGGCCGAAGCAGGCGCCGAATCTGCGCCGCCCATTCCTCACACCAGTCGAGATAAGAGCCGCGCTCCGCCGTATCGGCGAACTTCCCGTAGCGAATCCCGAGATTGTAGGGTGGCGACGTCACCACCAGGTCGATCGATTCCGCCGCGAGCCGAGCCATCCCCGTCACGCAATCCTCCAGCCGCAGATCGAAATTGGTCACGCGGCAGGATAAGAGCGCGCGCTTAAAAGTACAAGCGAAAACAAACACCAGGCGACACGCCCGGTGGCCCCACAGGCAGGATGCCTGTGCTCCGGTTCGGGATGACATCACCGGCGCGCTCGATAAGTTACCAGCCGATGTCCGACAAACCCGCCAGGCTCAAGATTGCGGATCGCGAATTTACCTCCCGGCTGCTCATCGGCACCGGCAAGTTCGCCTCCAACGAACTGATGCGCGACGCCCTCGCCGCCAGCGGCACCGAGCTCGTCACCGTCGCACTGCGCCGGGCCGATCTCTCCGGCAAAAGCGACCCCTTCGCCAACATCCTCGATTTCATCGACCCCGAGCGCTACCTCCTTCTCCCCAACACGAGCGGCGCCCGCAACGCCGACGAAGCCGTCCGCCTCGCCCGGCTCGCCGTCAGCGCCGGCCTGCCTGGTTGGATAAAACTCGAGATCCACCCCGACCCGCGCTACCTCCTGCCCGACCCGGTCGAGACTCTCGCCGCCGCCGCCATCCTGGTGAAAGAAGGCTTCACCGTCCTGCCCTACATCAACGCCGACCCCGTCCTGGCCAAGCGACTCCAGGACGTCGGCACCGCCACCGTCATGCCCCTCGGTTCACCCATCGGGAGCAACCGCGGGATCGAGACCCGGGCCCAGATCGAGATCATCATCGAACAAGCCACCGTCCCGGTCGTCGTCGACGCCGGCCTCGGCGCCCCGAGCCAGGCCGCCGAAGCCCTCGAGATGGGCGCCGACGCAGTCCTCGTTAACACCGCCATCGCCATCGCCTCCGACCCGGTCCGGATGGCCAGCGCCTTCCGGCGCGCTGTCGAAGCCGGCCGCGAGGCGTACGAGATTGGCCTCGCCGAAACGCGCACCACAGCCTCCCCGACCAGCCCATTGAGCGCTTTCTTCAGCGAAAAGCAAAGCTAAGCCGGAAAAAAGCCATAGTTTGCCGAAGATCCGCCTCTATGTGGAAGGAATCGCGATGAACCGCGATAAATCTGAGTGAAATGCGAATAACACGCCTTTCAATGCGGAAAAACTCGTCGGGAATCACCGTATTCGAGAACAAATGGCCACTTATTTTGGGAAAACTGGCGCGAAACAAACGAAATGTGACGAAAAACGGTTTGTCGACCGTGATCGTCAGAAAAACGCTCCTTTACCGATCTTGGCGCTCGTCTTCCGGCCTGGAACGGCCCGTGCGGGCGCGTTCCTGGCGCATTTTGGCATCGTTGTAGAACTCGATCTGGCGACCGCCAACTCGCCGCACGACGCGCCAGCCGTGGGCCTCTGCGAAACGGCGTAGTTCTCCGTCGTTGACGGCGCGGAAGAGTTTCAGTTCGGAGGGATGCGTGATAAAGTGTTCCGGTCGGATCGCCAGCCGTTGGGCGATGACTCGGGCCATGGGCTCAAGCGCGGTCGCGGCTGCTGGTTTCTGGTTCACGATCGGCTCAATCGCCCCTGATCGGCCGGGTCGGCGGTGAACGGCGCGGCGGCGGCAGTGAATCCGGTGTGGGCGGTGGCTTGGGCGGCCGATTGAGTTTTTCCCCAAGCGATTTTTTCGCTTTTTCCGATGGACTCGGGCCCCGTGCTTTCGGTTTCCTCATGCAGCAAATCCTCGTTATCAATTACGTCTGGCGCACCGCTGCCGGACGTTTCCCTCAGACGTCCGGGGCCACCCCGCCAAAGCAAAATGAATATCTCGGATCGATCACAAGGTGCCGATTGCCTGCCCGGCGGCGGGGTGCGTTACCGCACCTGGGCGCCGGGGAAGGAGGTGACGGTGGTGATCTCGAATGCCAGGGCGGATCTGCGCCGGGTGCGGTTAGAGGAAATAGAGGGCGGCTATCGCAGCGCGATCGATCGCGAGGGACGCGCCGGCGATCGCTACAAATACCGGTTTGAAGGAAACGACTGGCCGGATCCAGCCTCGCGTTTCAATCCGGAGGGTGTGCATGGTCCGGCGGAGGTGATCGATCCGCGCAGCTATGCCTGGTCGCATGATGGCTGGGTCGCTCCGCCACTTTCCGAGCTGGTCATTTACGAGGTGCACCTCGGCACTTTCACCCCGGCGGGGACGTTTCGCGGCGCGCTCGAGAAGCTGGATCATCTCGCCGCGCTGGGGGTGAACGCGATCGAGATCATGCCGGTGGCGGATTTTCCGGGCGAACGGAACTGGGGTTACGACGGGGTCCTGCTCTACGCGCCGGCGCGGGTCTATGGATCGCCTAACGATTTGCGGTCGTTGATCGATGCAGCGCACGGGCGCGGCCTGACGGTGATTCTCGATGTCGTTTACAACCACCTCGGGCCGGACGGGAATTATCTTGGCTGCTACAGCCGCGAGTATTTCAACCCGACCCACAAGACGCCGTGGGGCGATGGATTCAATTTCGAGCTTCAACCGGTGCGGGATTTTTTTGTCGGGAACGCTGCCTATTGGCGGCGGGAATTTCACGTCGACGGTTTCCGGCTCGATGCCACGCATGCGATCGCCGACGGCTCGGAGAAGCATGTCCTGGCTGAGATCGCGGAGCGGGTGCAATCGTCAGGCGGGTTCGTCATCGCGGAGGATGAACGGAACGAGGCGGCCCTGCTTCGCCCGCGAGAAAAGGGCGGCCTGGGCCTGGATGCGATCTGGTCCGATGATTTCCATCACGTCGTGCGCGTGATGCTGACGGGGATGCGCGAGGGTTATTATCGCTCCTACCGCGGGACGATCGATGAACTGGCAGCGACGCTCGATCAGGGCTGGCTCCTGGCAGGCAAGAAGCGCGCGCCCCAGGGACTCGGTCGGCTCGGCGAGACGGAGGATTTACGGCCGGAGCAGTTTGTCTTCTGTATTACGAATCATGATCAAGTTGGAAACCAGGCTT
>JACCZO010000180.1 GCA_013695925.1 Chthoniobacterales bacterium | reverse complement strand
CGCGCTGGATCGAGCTCACGGGCACGCCGTTGCTCATCTCCACGCGCGAGCCGCGACGCGATCTAGAGCGGCCGCTGATGACGATCGAGGTGCCGAAGCCAACTCGGGCGGAGCAGCGCCTCGCCTGGGAACAGGCGATCGGGGAAAACGCCCGCAACTGGAACGGACATCTCGACCACTTGGTTGCGCAATTCGACTTCAGCACCGCCGCGATCCGGACGACCGCGACGGGATTGTTAGGCGAACCATCGGAGTCGAGTCTCTGGGATGCCTGCCGGCTGCAGGCCCGTCCGCGCCTGCAGGATCTTGCGCCGCGCATCACCTCGAACGCCACCTGGGCCGATATCGTCCTGCCGACGCCACAGATGACCGTGCTGAAGACGATCGCACAGCATCTGCGGCAGCGCGGCCGGGTCTACGACGAGTGGGGTTTCGCCGAGCAATCGAGCCGCGGGCTCGGCTTGAGCGCGCTCTTCGCCGGCCCGAGCGGCACCGGCAAAACGCTTGCCGCCGAAATCCTCGCGAACGAAATGCGGCTCGATCTTTTCCGGATCGATCTCAGCGCGGTGGTGAGCAAGTACATCGGCGAGACGGAAAAGAATCTGCGGCGCGTCTTCGATGCAGCGGAGGAAGGCGGTGCGGTCCTGCTCTTCGACGAGGCCGACGCGCTCTTCGGCAAACGGAGCGAGGTGAAAGACAGCCACGATCGTTACGCCAACGTCGAGATCAGCTACCTCCTGCAGCGAATGGAGGCCTATCGCGGGCTGGCGATTCTGACCACCAACATGAAGGAGGCGCTCGATCAGGCTTTCCTCCGCCGGTTGCGCTTCATCGTCCAGTTTCCCTTTCCCGATCAGGCGCAGCGCGCGGAAATCTGGAAAAGAATTTTCCCTGCGAAAACGCCGACCGATCAATTGGACCTGCGCGCCCTTTCCCGCCTTTCGATTTCTGGCGGGAACATTCGCAGCATCGCGCTCAATGCCGCCTTTGCCGCGGCCGATGCGGGCGAACCGGTGCGAATGCCGCATTTGTTAGGCGCGGCCCGCCTTGAATACGAGAAGCTCGAAAAACCGCTGACCGAAGCGGAATTGGGAGGCTGGCGATGAGACTAAATAATCTGCAGATGACGCAGATGTCCGCAGATTTGAGGAAAGGAAAAAGCGCCCCAAATCATCTGCGTGAATCTGCGAAATCTGCGGATCACCTCAGTCCTATGAATCCGCGCGAGATCGAGGTCCACATCGAGGAGCTGGTCCTGCACGGCTTTGCCCCGGGTGATCGCTGGCGGATCGGCGACGTGCTGGAAAGCGAGTTGCGTGGATTGCTGATGGAAAAAGGCCTCCCGGTGGCCTGGCATCAGAGTCCGGAAAAAATCGAGGCCGGCCCGCTACGCGCCGCAAGTCTAACGAAACCGTCGCGCGCTGGTCGGCAGATTGCGCGCACGATTTGGAAAGGAGGAACGGAATGATTTTCCAAGGCCAGCGGTCGCCCGCTTTGAGTTGCCAGTGTGTGCCAGCGAACGCACGTCTGCAGCGCCGCGCTGCCAATGATGCGGCGCCGGCGATTGCGCCACCAATTGTGCATCAGGTTTTGCGTTCCCCCGGGCAGCCGTTGGAAGAGTCCACTCGTGTGGCAATGGAGGCGCGCTTCGGACATGATTTTGGCCGGGTGCGAATTCATAGCGATTCGAGCGCGGCGGATTCAGCGCAGGCGGTGGATGCCCACGCCTACACAGTGGGGTCGCACATCGCGTTTGCCAAAGACCGTTTCGCTCCCGGCACGGCCGAGGGACTTCGCCTGCTGAAGCACGAGTTGACCCACTTCCTCCAACAGAGCGAGGGCGAGATTCCGGTGCCTGCCCGCCTCGAAGTCAGGGACGCCGACGATGAATCGGAGAGGAAAGCCGAGACCATGCTGCAGGAAACCGTGGGGGCCGATTTGGCTAAGCAACAGCTCGTGGGGCGGGCCACGGGGCCAGTCCTGAGCAGGTCGCCCGACGACAAACCGGCGGGCAAGGGGCCCAGCGCCGGGGCAACTGCCAAGGCGACAGAGCCGTGGTCGGCTGACAATATTACGATCTGGATGCACACCGAGAACAGGGAATGTAATCCTGATTACGTTATGGGGGCCTTTGTCGAGGGAACAGGCCCGGTCCAAGGAGATGGTCCTGCGGGACACCGCACGTGTGTCGGCAGATTGGTCGCCTATGAAGGTGAGGCGGAGGAGTTCTTCCTTCGCTACTTTCTGGATTGGTCTGGACCGGGGGCGGCTCCATATCCGCATTCGAAACAACCACTGAAAGGAATTTCCGGAGTTAGCGCGCGCTTCGAATTCACGACCGCTCACGGTCAGCAGAAGGTGCTGTTCAACGGGCAGGATTCGGCGCCGACTTATTCCGATGGCCTGGATGTGAAGTTCGGGGGGGGCGCGTCGACGACGCGCTATGCCGTTATCGTGCCCATCATCTTTCCCGACTCAGGCGTCCTGCGGGTATTGCTGCAAATGCACTACGTTGGCCCTCCTGCAGTCGATATCGTCTTTGACGACCTGATCGATGTGGAACTGGTGCGCGCCGGCCCGGGCACGGAGACGGGCATTTACCTCCACGTGCCCGATCCTAAGACGCCCCTTGTCTACAAGCGGATCACCGGGCGCGAAGGCTGGCAGAAGAAGGGGGTCATCGTGACCGTCTGGTCGGACGACCGCGGTTATTACTACAACAGCAAGGCGGGCAAGATCCGCCTGCCAGAGAGGCCATGAGAGTAACTGTCGCTCAGCCTGTCCAAGCCACAGCCAGCAAGCTTTCCGCCCAACCAACGCTGCAGCGCAAGTGCGCCTGCGGCGGAACTCCCGGGCCGACCGGGGAGTGTGCCGAGTGCAAACGGCAACGGCTATCGTTACAGACCAAGTTGGCGATTAATCAGCCCGGCGACCAGTACGAGCAGGAGGCCGACCGGGTAGCCGAAGAGGCGGTCGGCGGGGGGCGCACGGGCCGCCCTTCAATCAGTTCGTTAGGTAGCGGCGGTGCCGTGCAACGCGAAGAACCGGCCAAGCCGAAATCCGAAGAGGAAAAATACAAAGAAGCAGCCAAGAAGGTGGGCGAAGCGTTTCTCGAAACTCCGCAGGGCAAAGAGATCACAAAAAAAGCAGAAGAGCTCGGAGACGCCTTCATTTCGACCTTGCCGGGGAAGATCATTACCGGCGCCGCCGTTGCCGGAGCGGTCGCGACCCTCGCGGCCACGCACAAGGAATTGCCGATCGGAATTCCCGAGATCCCGCTCGATAAGATCAGGCCCGGCCTGAAGATGAAAATCACCTATGAAGGGCCGGTCGATAAACCGACCAAGGTGGTCGCGACCTTCAGCATTCCGTTAGGCAAAGAAAAGACGCGCGACAAAAAAACCACGCTCAGCGAGACCGAAAAGTTCCGGGCCGAGACCGCGCGGATGGCGGCGGACCAGGCGAAGTTTCGCGAAGGCCTCAAGAGCGATGAAGAGAAGGCGAGCGAGCAAGAGATGATCAACGCCTACGTCTCGAGCCGGATGCTCGCTCCCGGCCAGCTGACGCCGCGCACCTCGCCGCTCTCCTTCGGGGCGGTGGGGCAGGATCCCGGTTTCCGCCCCGGGGCCCCGGCCGCGGGGCCGCGACGTTCGTTAGGCCCGTGGGCTCCGGATTTCAAACTGAGCGGCGAAACGAGCGAGGAACCGAAGAAAAAAGAAGAAGGAACCCTCCAGCGCAAGGCCGCGGGCCATCAGGAAGTGGGCAGCGCGCCCCCGATCGTCGATCAGGTACTGCAATCGTCCGGAGAACCGCTCGACCGCGCGACGCGCGAGTTCATGGAAGATCGTTTCGGTTACGAGTTTGGAAGCGTGCGGATTCATCGCGACGGACGCGCGGCGGAATCGGCCCGCGCCGTCCAGGCCCGGGCCTACACGGTCGGGCAGGATGTCGTTTTTGCCGGCGGCAGCTTTGCCCCGGAGACAAATGCCGGCCGCCAGTTGCTCGCGCACGAGTTGACCCACGTCTTGCAGCAGAGCGCACTGCCGCCCGCCGTGCAGCGGGCCGTTCCGGCGGGCCTGGAGGTGACGGGGCGCAAGAGCGGGATGGGTTCGTCTGGCGCCCATAGCGTCTTTTTTGAGCGCAACGATGTCGCGATCGGCTCGGAGGGAAAGTTTGCCGTCCTCATCGCCGGCGGCGGAGCGCACAGCGGAGACGATCTCGATCTCATCGGTCGGGTAAGCGAGGATGAGGCGACGACCCCGGCAATCGGCCGGACCCTGGCCGACCGGCGGATCAATGCGGTCGATGCGGAATTGAAGACGGTCGGACACACCGGCAAACGCAAGCCGGACCCGAAGCCCGATGTCGGCGACGGACGGCTCGACTATCGCAGCTTGCGCGAGGTCGAGATCGGGCCCGCCGGGGCCACCTCCGCGGTTCCTGATTGCAAAAAGACGGCGGCCACCGGGCCGTGCAGCGCCAACGTCGAAACGGATTTCGTCGCGGTACGGACGGAGGCGCAGGGATTAATCGACAAGGCCCGCCGGCTTCTCACCTCAGGAACGGATGCAAGTACGAACGATCTGCGGGACGAGTTTTTCGGGGGGGGAGGCGGCGCGGGCAGCGGGGCCGCGATGATGACGACGCTGGACGCGAACCTGGGGAAGGTTCGGGCGCAAATGGACATCGTGGCGAAGAAAAAGCGACATCGCTGCGGGACGCTATGCAACGGCACCTGCACGGTAGCGATTGCCTACAACGAAGATGAAGGCAAGAAGGCGACGCTGACGCTTTGCCCGACCTTCGTGAGCGCCGGCAAGCAGGAACGGAAACGCAATTTCATCCACGAAACCGCCCACGGCACGCCGGGGCTGGGCCTCGCAGGGAAGACGGCCGGCACGACTGATATCGCTTACCGGCACGAACGCCGCATCGCCAGCCTGACGCCGGACCAGGCGCTGCAGAACTCCGACAGTTACTCGCTTTTCGTCATGCTGGCGGCGGATCCGTCCTTTGCCCGGCCGAAGCTTCCGGTGGACAAACTGACCGTCGCCGCGGGCGAGAAATCCGGCGTGGCCGACGCCATCACTCTCTTGGCGGACTGGTTGAAATGGTCCCACCAGGAAACGGCCAGCACCTATTCCACGATGGTGGAATCGCGTCCCCCGAAGAAGAAATGGACCAACAGCTACTACGAAGAAACGATGAAGCTGATCGCCGCGCAGTTTGGCCTAACGCCGCCGCCCGCCCTCCCGACCGATGACGATCGCTTTGCGGTCGCGGGCCTGGCCGACCGTTACAAGACTCTGCTCAATCGGGTCCGCGCTGATCTGAACGCGAAGCGCGATCCGGCGGCGAAAACCACTTCGTGGTCGGCCGGCCCGGGCACTTCCATCGTTCTCGGCGACGATTTTTTTGCCCTAACGACGACGCCGGAACGGACTCGCCTGCTTTTGCGCGCCCTCGTCGGCCGGGTCAGTAACATCATCGCCGGACACCAAAGCAAGATCGTCGACCTCGCGGAACAACTAAACGCCCGCCATCCGCTGCCATGAAAGAGGCGAATCTACTGCAAACCCAGGCGAGCACAGCGCAACTGTCCGCGCCCTGGCGGAGTGCGCGGCTCCAGCGCAAATGCGCCTGCGGTGGAACCCCCGGGCCCGCGGGAGAATGCGAGAGCTGTCGCAAGCAGCAGCGCGCGACGGAGCGCCCGCCGGCGAAGCTGCAGGCCAAACTGGTTGTGACGGCTTCTGGTAGCGCCTTGGAAGAGGAGGCGGACCGGGCGGCCGACTCGTTAGGCTCGAGCGCGTCCCGGGCGCGGCTCTCGTCGTGGAACGGAGACTCTCTCGGCGACATGACCTCGCCGCCGATCGTGGATGAGGTGGTCGCATCCGGCGGCGAGCCGCTCGATTCGGCGACGCGGGACCGGATGTCTTCCCACTTCGGTCATCATTTTGGAGACGTGCGCATTCATGCTGATTCGCGGGCGGCGGAAAGCGCGCGGGCCGTTCGGGCGCACGCCTACACCGTGGGCAGCCACATCGCTTTTAACGCTGGGCGGTACGCGCCGGCGACGGCGGCGGGCCAGAAACTTCTCGCGCACGAGCTCGCCCATGTCGTACAGCAGACCGCGCCCGGCCGTCACGCGGTGCAACGCGACGACGCCAAACCAGAAGAACGGATCGATGTGGCGATCGTTTTCGGCGACGAAGCGGACGCGATGACGGAAGGGAAAAGCTACGCCCCGACCGCCATCCGCGTGACCAGTGGGGAAGATGCCAAGAAAAAGCTATTGGCGTTAGGCAAACCGATCGGCACCATTTTCGTCGTCTCGCATTCGAACCGCGCGGGCGAAGTGCAGGTCATCTCCGGTATCGGGACAATCTCCTGGGTCAAGCTCTCCGACTTGAGCAAGGATCTGAAGGGCATTCCTGCGGACAAGGCACCGGCGCTGATCGATTTTCGTGGCTGCAAGCTCGGCGACGCTCCGCAGGAGATGGAAACCTTCCGTCAAAATGTCGGCGCGCAGAAGGCCCGCGGCATGACCTGCTGGAGCATCGTCAGCGTGGTTACGCCCCTCGTGCTGCCCGACGGAACCGAACTGACCGATCCGAGTCAGATTCCGAAAGGCAAGGAAGGCGAGGTGGACGCAGCGCTGGTCAAACAGGTGAGCGGACTTAAAAGCGCCGACGGGCACGCGGTCAAGGACTGCATCGAGGGCCTGGCGAAAGGAGAAACAGCGGCGAAAAACATGACGAAAATCAAGCGGCTCTATTTTGCGCACAAAGGGAACCTGGCCGCCGTCTGGGCGAGTCCGGAATACAACTACGATTGGCAGAAGGGCTCGATGTGCGTCAAGGACCTGACCGATCAAACCAGTCCCTGCAAAATCACGACTACGGCCGCACCGGCCGCGGCGCCGAGCGGCGGCCAAAAGAAGCAGGGCGCAATGTTGGAGCGGCCGAGTGGCACGCTCTACGCCGGCCCCGACCGGGTCGAGGGAGGAGACCAGCTTGCCTAACGAATGAGCACTTTTCCCAATTCACCAAAACTGCTCAAGGGCGGCATCGTCCTCGTGAATCCGGACTCGGGCGCAGTGCAGCGGATTATTTCGCTGCAATACAATCCCGACACGCTGACGCGTTCGCTCCAAATCCAAGGCGTGAGCGCGGATGGCGGCGGTGATCGTTCCGAGATATTGCGGCTGAAGGGGCCGCCGGTGGAAACGATCAAGCTCGATGCGGAGATCGACGCGACCGATCAGCTCGAGTTTCCGGATCAAAATACGAACGCGGTCGAGGTCGGGATTCATCCGCAGCTCGCGGCGCTGGAGGCGATCGTTTATCCGACGAGCGAGCAGTTGCAATCGAACAACGCGCTCTCGAAATCGGGCACGCTCGAGATCATCCCGATGCAGTCCGCGCTTACGCTTTTTATCTGGAGCAAGAACCGGATCATCCCGGTGCGCCTGACGGAATTCAGCATCACGGAGGAAGCCTTCGATCCGAACCTCAATCCCATCCGGGCCAAGGTCAGCCTCGGGCTGCGCGTCCTGAGTGTGAACGATGTCGGTTTCGAGGCCAAGGCGGGGAGTCTTTACATGATTTACCAGCAGCAAAAGGAACGGCTCGCGGGCCTCGCGCCTAACGGATCCTTCGCCAACTTCGGGATCAAGGGGATTTCATGAAAGGTCCGCGGATGACGCAGATTTTCGCAGATTTAGGAAGCGCCGAAGTGCCGGAAAGAAATCTGCGTAAATCTGCGAAATCTGCGGATGAAACCGTCTTTCTTGCTAACGAAAAATGAGCGATCAACTCCAGGCCCTGCTCCAGCAAACCGGCGCCGCCACCCCGGCCTTCCCGGCCAACAGCCGATACCACCAAACGCCGCTCGCCAAGCTGACGATGCCGGACGGAACCGAGGTGGCTTATCTGCGGCGCCGCTTCGTTCCGCCGCCGGAGAATTTCGCCCTCCTGCAGGAGCACAGCGTGACCGAAGGGGAGCGGCTGGATCAAATCGCGGCGAAGTATCTCGGCGATCCGGAGCAGTTCTGGCGGCTTTGCGACGCCAACGGCGCGGTTCGGCCTAACGAACTGATCGAGCCGGTCGGCCGCCGCCTCCGCATCACCCTGCCGGAGAACATTCCCGGAGCACAAAATGGCTAATGGTTTTCATCTCACGCTCATGATCGGCCCGGTCGTGCCTGTGCCGGTCTCGCAGGAGGTGCTCGAGGCACTGACCTCCCTCAGTGTGACCACGAACAGCGAGAGCGGGAGCGGTTTCCAGCTCGAGTTCACCCTCAGCCATCGCTCGCCGCTCCAAACCATCTTCCTTCTCGCAGGCGGCGCGTCGATTCCACTCGTCAGGGTGGTAATCATCGTCACGGTCGGCGGCAATGCCGAGGTGCTAATGGATGGCGTGATGACCAATCACGAGATCCGTCCCGGGGCCGATGCCTCGCATTCCGTCCTCACCATCACCGGTGAAGATCTCAGCCGGGTGATGGATTACATCGACTTCAGCGGGTTCCCGTTTCCCGCCATGCCGCCGGAAGCGCGTGTGGGATTGATCCTGCTCAAGTACGCTTTCCTCGGCATCGTCCCGCTCGTCATCCCGAGCATCCTAATCGATATCCCGATCCCGACCGATCGCATCCCGGTGCAGCAGGGCAAAGACCTCGCCTACATCCGCTCGCTCGCGGATGAGGTTGGCTACGTCTTTTATGTCGATCCCGGCCCGGAGCCGGGGATGAGCGTGGCCTACTGGGGTCCAGAAATAAAGGTGGGCGAGCCACAAAAGGCGCTCAGCATCAACATGGATGCGGCGAGTAACATCGAGAGCGTCTCCTGCAGCTTCCGTTCGCAGGGTGCGGTCATCCCGATCGTTTACATCCAAAACCAGCAGACCCATGTCCCAGTTCCCATTCCGATCCCGAACATTTCGCCGCTCAATCCGCCGCTCGGTTTGATCCCGCCGATCCCGCTCAACCTCGAGCCGATCAACGAGACCGCGAATTATTCGCCGATCCGCGCCGCCGTCCTTGGCCTAACGAAAGCGGCGCGAAGCGTCGAGGCCGTGACCGCCACGGGCAGCCTGAACGTCGCGCGTTATGGCCAGGTCCTGAAAGCGCGCCGGCTGGTTGGGCTGCGCGGCGTCGGAGAAGCCTTCGACGGCCTCTACTACGTCAAGAGTGTGACGAGCAAGATTAAGCGCGGCGAGTTCAAACAGGATTTCACCCTCACCCGCAACGGCCTCATCTCCACCTTCGCGAAAGTCCCGGCATGATGAAACGAAATAGGCAAACCGCAGTTGTAGCCGGGGGCGGTGACCCCGGCCTGGCGGCCACCTCGTCCCGCCGGGTTCAACGCCCCCGGCTACAGCCCACGCACCGTTATGAGTGATAAAAAATTCTTCGGCAAATATCGCGGCACGGTCCTGAACAACATCGATCCCATGATGATGGGGCGGATCATGGCGATCGTGCCCGATGTGACCGGCCTGCTTCCGTCGAGCTGGTGCATGCCATGTTTCCCGATCGCCGGGATCCAGAATGGTATGTTCACGGTGCCGATTGTTGGGTCCGCCGTCTGGATCGAATACGAGCATGGCGATCCCGATTACCCGATCTGGACTGGCTGTTTCTACGGCAGCGCCGCGGAAGTGCCAGCCGCGGCTTTGATCGTCCCGCCCGGCGTTCCCGGAATCACTTTTCAAACACCGTTGCAAAATAGCCTGACGATCAGCGACGTGCCGGGTCCGACCGGTGGCATTCTGATCAAGACTACGACCGGCGCGATGGTCTCGGTCAGCGACACCGGCATCATCATTTCCAACGGCAAGGGCGCGATCATCAACATGGTCGGTCCTTCCACTGACATCAACGCCAGCGCCCTAACGATTATTTAAGTGTCCGCAGATTACGCAGATTTACGCAGATTTTTCCGGATGGAGAGAGAGGGCCGGCCATCCCATCTACGAGAATCTGCGAAATCCGCGGATGAAATTCCAAGATGAAAGAAGTCAGAGATCCCGAAACCTACGCGATTCTCGGTGCGGCGATGGCCGTTCATCGCGAACTAGGACATGGCTTCCTGGAGATCGTCTATCAGACCGCGATGGCGTTGGAGTTCGCTGAGCGCGGGATCGCATTTCAAGCCGAAGTGCCTTTACCGATTCGCTATAAGGGCAAGCTCCTAACCTGCAGTTATCGCGCCGACTTCATCTGCTTCGAGGCAGTCCTGGTGGAAACAAAAGCGATCTCCCAGCTCTCCGGCGCCGATCGGGCACAGGTCATCAACGCACTGACAGCGACCGGGCTGAGACGCGGTCTCCTCGTCAATTTTGGAGCAACCAGCCTGCAGTATGAGCGGTTGGCTTTCGATCCGACCGCCTCTTCCAATCTGCGAAAATCTGCGAAATCTGCGGACGAAATATTCCTCTGATCTTATGCCCGGACCCATTGTTCACCTTGGCGCGGTCGTCACCTGCATGCACGCGGGCCCGGCCCAGCCGACTGCGCCGTTTCCGCGTGTCCTGGTGAGCGGCCAGCCGGTTGTCACTCTGGCCACTCCCTACGTTGTCGCGGGATGCGCCTTGGCGAGCACGTCCACGCCACCTTGCGTAAGCGCGCAGTGGGTCGTTGGTGCAACGCGCGTCCTCGCCGGCGGCGTGCCGGTGATCGTTCAGACCAGCCAGGCGGTCTGCGTGCCGACCGGGCAGGGCCTGCTCGTCCTCACTACTCAACCGCGCGTCATGGCGACATGAGAAAGCATTTTTACAGAAGGAAACGAAGGTCACAAAGGGTTCTTCCCGGGAACCACCCCTGCGTTTCTTTCCTGGCCTTCTGTTTTATCCCCTGACCATGCACCCTTTATTTCATCAGGCAGACAAGCTCAGCAAAGAAGTCATCGGCGCGGCGATTGAAGTGCATCGGCAGATGGGGCCGGGCCTGATCGAGTCGATCTACGAAAAATGTCTCGGGCGTGAGTTGCAGCTACGCGGGATCAACGCGGTCCAGCAAAAACTCGTGCGCATCGAATACAAGCAATTCGTTTTTGACGAACCGCTGCGCTTCGACCTGCTGATCGAGAATTGCCTGCTCATCGAACTGAAAGTTGTGGAAACCATCGTCGGCGTGCACAAGGCGCAGCTCCTGAGCTACATGAAGTTGCTCGACGTTCCGATCGGCCTCCTCTTCAACTTTCACGAGCAGACACTTAAAAATGGCATCTCGAGGTTGGTTCTGCCCGCCGCCAACCAGGACGAAATTGACCTTCTGGCGAGTCCACCGAACCTCGCAGCCTCGCTTTCTAATCCTCTTCGTTAACTTCGTTATCTTCTGTGAACATCGCTTTCCCGTATCACTTCGACGCACGCGGCCGCACCGCCGCGGTCGATTACGACGCGCATATTCGTGACCTGATCGAGCAGGTGCTCTTCACCGCGCCGGGGGAACGGGTCAACCGCCCGGACTTCGGGAGCGGATTGCTCCAGCTCGTCTTCGCGCCCAACAGCGACCAGCTCGCCGCGACCACCCAGTATCTGGTCCAGGGATCGCTGCAGCAGTATCTGGGCGATCTCATCCAAGTCGATGCGGTCGACGTGCTGAGCGAGGATTCCACCCTTCGCGTTTCAGTTCGTTATCTCGTTAGGCGAACACAGACGCGGCAAACCGCCGAGTTCACGAAAGGAGTCGCGACCGCATGAGCGAAGCGACCATGCCGTTGTATTTCTGTTGCGACGAACGCCGGCGCGACGCCGTGCGCGGGAGCGCGCTCAATGGGATCGATTATCTCGAGGTCGTCGACCAGGACGCGCCCTTGCCCAAGTCGAATCGGCAGCGGTTTTTGCGCGTGCATTTCGTCAACGACATCGCGGCCAACTCCCTCGCTGCGACCAACCTCAGCATCCGCGGTGGCGAACGCATCCGGCCGATCGTGATTCTGGGCGTGACCATCGGCACGGGGGATGACAGCGATGTCCTGACGGTGGAGATGAAAGAGCCGGGAGATTTCTCGATTTACACTCTCGCGCTTGTGCGCGGACCGCACGATGCGAATGCGCCTAACGGGATCGATCCACGTCTCGCCGCGATCGATTTTTCCTTCAAGGTCGAGTGCCCCTCGGATTTCGATTGCGCGCCGCGACATCTCTGCCCGCCCGCGCCGCGGGCCGAGCCGGAAATCAATTACCTGGCGAAGGATTACGCCAGTTTCCGCAAACTGATTCTCGACCGGATGGCGCTCCTCGTGCCGGAGTGGCGCGAGCGCAACCCGGCCGATCTCGGGATCACGCTAGTCGAGCTGCTCGCCTACCTCGGCGATCATTTCAGCTACCGGCAGGATGCGGTCGCGACCGAGGCTTATCTCAATTCGGCGCGCAAGCGGGTCTCGCTCCAGCGCCACGCGCGGTTGGTCGATTACTTCGTCGACAACGGCACTAACGCCCGCGTCTGGGTGCAGCTGACTTCGGCCGCGGACCTCGTCGTCGTGCCGGCCAAAACCGGGATTTTCAGCCGGCTCGTACGCACAGATACCCGGATTCCGCCGGCCTCCGCCGTGCTCGAGGAAGCGCTCCGCCTGCATCCGCTCGTCTTTGAAACCGTGCACGAAATCACACTCTTCGCGGCGCACAACGCGATGCCGTTTTATACCTGGAGCGATCGCGAATGTTGTCTGCCCAAAGGGGCGACGCAGGCGACGCTGGCCGGCCATTTTCCTGATTTGCCGGATGACGCCGTCCTGATTTTCGAGGAACAGCGGGGCCCGCTGACCGGGGAAGAAGAGGATGCCGATCGCACCCGGCGCTGGGCCGTGCGCCTAACGAATGTGCAGACCTTCAATGCAGCAAGTGAGCCGCTGACCGATCCGCTGACCGGCACGCAGATTACCAACATCGAATGGAAGACGGAAGACGCGCTGCCGTTTCCGTTCTGCCTCTCCGATTTCACCGACGAAGAGCACGGCGGGCAATTTCGCGACGACCTGAGCATGGCCCACGGCAATATCGTCCTCGCCGATCACGGCCTGACCGTGGCCGGAGAATCGTTAGGCGCGGTGCCGGCGCCGCAAATCCTGCTTCCGCCCGAGGCCGACGCGGACCGCTGCAATCGTCCGCCGCCGCAGTTCGCCCGGCCGCGCTTTCGTCCCTCCTTGCAAGCGCGACCTTTGACCCAGTCGTCGGAGTATGATGCGACGCTCCCGGCCTCCGCCTGCCTGGTGATCGGTGCGGAAGGCGCCCTCCCGGCGATTTCCCTCACGAGCACGCTGGGGCTCGACAGCGCGACCTGGCACCCGCAGCGCGATTTGTTAGGCAGCGCGCCGGATGCGGCTGAGTTCGTCGTCGAAACAGAGAGTGATGGCACGGCCTGCATTCGTTTCGGCGATGATGAATATGGCCAGGAGCCAGAGCCGGGGACAAAGACCAAGCTCGGAATGGCATTCACCGCAACTTATCGCACGGGCAACGGGACTGCGGGAAACGTCGGCGCGGAAACACTGGCGCACATTGTCAGCGCCAATCCCGCAATCATCGGCGTGCGCAATCCGCTGCCGGCGGTCGGCGGGATCGACCCCGAGACGATTGACCAAATCCGCCGCGACGCGCCGCAGGCCTTTCGCACGCAAAAACGCGCGGTGACGGAAGCCGATTACGCGCGGGCCGCCGAGCACAATACTTCGGTGCAACGCGCGGCTGCGACTTTTCGTTGGACTGGAAGCTGGCACACCGTCTTCATCACGGTCGATCGCTTCGACGCGCTTCCCCTGACGCCTGAATTCGAAGCCCAATTGCGAGCCGGGATCGAGCCCTATCGCATGGCCGGGCACGACCTGGAGATCGACACCCCGGAATACGTCCCGCTCGAGATCGAGATGTTTGTCTGCGTGAAGCCGGACTATTTTCGAAGCGATGTCGAAGCCGCGCTGCTCGACGTTTTCTCCAGCCGTACCCTGGCCGACGGGAGGAAGGGCCTTTTCCAGCCCGACTTCTTCACTTTCGGCCAGACCGTTTACCTGAGCCCGCTCTACGCCGCGGCCCAGGCGGTGGCGGGCGTCGCTTCGGTCGAGATCACAGTCTTCGAGCGTCAGGGTCTGGCGGGGAGCAGCGGCCTAACGAACGGATTTCTCACCCTGAACCGGCTCGAGATCGCGCGCCTCGAGAACGATCCGAACTTTGCCGAGCGCGGTTTTTTTACCCTTAAACTCGGAGGGGGCCGCTGATGGCAACCAAACTCACCGACTGCGGCTGCTGCGAGGGAATCACCGCGCTCGTGCCCGAGCTGCTGCGCAATCGCCCGGGCCTGTCACAGGTCAGTTATCGCGTCGGGACGCACGGGGATTTTCTGGCCAGCGCGCTCGCCGCCTTGTCCGATCCCAGTTTCAGCGCCCTCCGCAGCCTAACGACGCGCGATTCAGACGATCTCACCATCGCGCTCCTCGACGGCTGGGCCACCCTGGCCGACGTCCTCACCTTTTATCAGGAACGGATCGCGAACGAACTCTGGCTGAGGACCGCGACCGAGCGCGACTCTGTCCTGCGTCTCGCCCAGCTCATTGGTTATCGTCTCAAAGCCGGGGTCGCCGCCGAGACGCCGCTGGCCTTTCTCCTCGACGAAACGCCCGGTGCGCCGACCGGGGTCACCGTCAAGATCGGCACGAAAGTGCAAAGCGTTCCGGACGCGGACGAGACGCCGCAGACTTTTGAGACGATCGAGGAAATCGCCGCCCGCGTGGAGTGGAATGCGCTCAAGCCACAGTTGACCGCGCCCCCGCTGCTCGGCAACGGTGCGAAGCAGGTTTACCTCAAGGGCGTCGAGACCAAATTGCAGCCGGGCGATGCGCTCGTCTTCGTCAGCAGCGCCCGCGAGAGCGATAAGAACAGCACAGTTTGGGAATTTCGGATCCTCCAAAGCGTCGCCGCTTACCCGGAAAAAAATTACACCGTTGTGACGTGGAAGGACGCGTTAAGCAAACTCCCGACACCGTTAAACGCGGCGAGCGTGAAAGTTTTTGCTCTCCGGCAGCGCGCGGCCTTTTTCGGCAACAACGCTCCAGCCTGGCTGACCATGCCGTTCAGCGTGCGCGAAGCCTACGGCGACACGGATCACAACTTTACCAATTGGCCGGATTTCAGGGTGCAAAACAACGAGATCGACCTCGATGCGGTTTATCCGAAAGTTACCGTCGACAGTTGGGTCGTGCTGACGAAACCGCTCTACGTCCAGCTGCACAAAGCCGTGAGCGTGACCAGCGTCTCGCGGGCGGAGTTCGCGCTTAGCGCCAAGATCACCCGCATCACGCCCGACCGGGATCTCGCCTTGTTGCCGCTCCGGTCCACCACCGCCTATCTCCAGAGCGAGCAGCTCACCCTCGCGGACGTGCCCGTGACCACCCTGGTGAGCGGCAACAGTGTGACTTTGAACAGCAAAGTCGATGGCCTGACCGAGGGTCGACTGCTCCTTTTCTCCGGCGTGAATGGCATCACCGGTTCCCCGCTAAGCGAGCTGGTGGAAATCACAAAGGTCGAAGTCGCTGCCGGCCTAACGAAAGTCACTTTCGCGGCGCTCGTTCCCTCGAGTCCGAAGATTTATCGGCGCGACAATCTCATCATCTACGGAAACGTCGCGCCGGCCACCCATGGCGAGACCGTTTCCGAAGTCCTCGGAAGCGGCGATGGCGCGCAGGCGAACCAGACCTTCAAGTTGAAGCAGGCGCCGGCTCTGACCTACACACGCTCGACCGACCCGGGTGGCGCTGCTTCGACCCTGCAAGTCCGGGTAAACGATCTGCTTTGGCACGAAGTGCCAACTCTCTTCGAGCGCGGACCACGGGAGCGCATTTTCACAACCGAGCTGGCGGACGACGGCAAAGTGACGGTGCGTTTCGGCGATGGTGAACGCGGGGCCCGGCTCCCTTCCGGTGCGCAAAATGTGAAGGCCACTTACCGGCGCGGGATCGGCCTTGAGGGACTCGTTAGGGCGGGACAGCTCAGCACGCTCCTGACCCGGCCGCCCGGTTTGAAATCGGCCATTAATCCGATCGCGGCGGAAGGCGCGGACGAGCCCGAATCATTCGACAACGCGCAAGAAAACGCGCCGTTCACCGTCCTCACTCTCGAGCGCGTGGTTTCGCTCCAGGACTACGAAGATTTCAGCCGCAGCTATGCCGGAATTGCGAAAACGCTCGCCACCTGGACGTGGGATGGGCGAACGCGAGGTGTCTTCCTTACCGTTGCCGGCCCGCTCGGCGACGCGGTTTCCGCTTCGTTAGCCGACGATCTGATCACGGCCATCCACGACGCGGGCGATCCGTTCGTGCCGGTCCGGGTGGCATCGTATAAGGAGGCGCTCTTCAAGGTCGCGGGCAAGATCAAGGTCGACCCGGATTACGAAACCGAGAGGGTGCTAAGCGCGGCGCTGGATGCGTTGCGTGAGCAATTCTCCTTCGCCAATCGGCAGTTCGGGCAACCCGTCGTCCTGAGCGAAGTGATCGCGCTCCTGCAATCGATCGCGGGCGTGGTCGCGGTCGATCTCGACAAACTCTATCGCACGGGAAGCGCGGCGAAATTGGAGGCCCGGCTCGAGGCAGATCTGCCGAACGGCGGCGATCCGGCGTCGTTAGGCGCAGCCGAGCTCTTGACGCTCGATCCGGCGGCGTTCGAGTTGGAGGTGATGCCATGAGCTACGATCCCGATCGGCTCTATCACCTCCTTCCCGCGGTCCATCGCATTCGCGACGCCGAGCGCGGCGAGCCGCTCCGACAATTGCTCGCCCTCATCAACCAGCAGGCCGGCATTCTGGAGGAAGATCTCGAGCAGCTTTACGATAACCAGTTCATCGAGACCTGCGCGCCCTGGGTCCTGCCCTACATCGGCGATCTCATCGGATATCGCTCGCTCCATCCGATCGGGCCCGACCAGCTCACACCGCGCGCGGAGGTGGCGAACACGATCGGTTATCGGCGCCGCAAAGGGACCGCCTCGGTCCTCGAACAACTGGCGCGTGATGTCACCGGCTGGAACGCGCGCGCGGTCGAGTTTTTCCAACTGCTCGGCTGGACGCAGTGGATGAACCATATTCGCCTAACGAACTACTATGCGCCGGACATGCGCGAATGGGAGCCGCTGGAGCGCCTCGGCACGGCCTTCGAAACGAGCGCGCGCACGATCGACGTCCGGCACATCGCGCGCAGCGAAGGCAAATACAACATCCCGAACATCGGGATTTTCCTCTGGCGCCTGAACGCTTATCGCCTCCGCAGTTCGCCCGCCGCACGGGTCGATGAGCAGCGCTTTCTTTTCAATCCGTTAGGCGCGAACATGCCGCTCTTCAATCGGCCGCAGACCGAGAAGTCGATAACCCATCTGGCGGAGCCAATCAATGTGCCGGAACCGATCAGCCGGCGCGTGCTCAATGCCTCGCTCGCGAGTTATTACGGCGCAGATCTGAGCATGGAGATCGAGGGTTTCGGCCTCAGCGACCTTAGCGTCTGCAATCTCTCGGATACCGATGCCTCCGGCACCACCTGGGCGCACACTCCGCCGAAAACGCTGGTCGCGATCGATCCCGAGCTCGGTCGGATTGTTTTCCAGGAAGCGCAGGAGGAAGCGCCGCGCGTCATGTTTCACTACGGATTCAGCGCCGGGATGGGCGGGGGCGAGTACGAACGCAGACCGACCTTCGCTGCCGCGCTCGGGCCAGTCGATGTCGTGGCCTCAACCGGCCCGATCCAGCCCGCGCTCGACGGACGCGCGAGTGGTGGGGTGGTGGAGTTGAGTGACAGCGGGCGATTTGAAGAGACGCCCTCCATCGCACTCGACCCCGGCGTGCGATTTGAATTTCGCGCGGCCAACGAACATCGTCCGACGCTGATCGTGGCGGGGCCGATCGACATCACGGGCGGTGAAGATGCCGAGGTGACATTGAACGGTCTCCTCATCGCGGGCGGCCCGATCCGGATTGTAAGCGGCGCGGGGAACGGGCTGCGCAAGTTGCGCCTTGTCCATTGCGCGCTCGTGCCTGGCTTTTCGTTAGGCATCGACGGCGCGCCCGGCTCGCCCGGTGAGCCTTCGCTCCTGATCGAGCAGGATGAGATGCCGCTCGAGATCGAGATCGACCACTCGATCGTCGGTGCGATTCGCGCCCCGGCCAACGCGACGGTTCTCATCCGGCATAGCATTGTGGATGCGAACGGCGACAGCAACGTGGCCTATGCCGCGCTCAATGGAGACGACGCCGGCGGTACCGTCTCGGTCGTGAACAGCACGATCATCGGGACGATACACACCGAGCTGCTCAAGCTTGCGTCCAACAGCATCTTTTACGCGCGGACGGAGGATGATTCCGCGCCCGTGCGCTCGGAGCGGCGCCAGACCGGTTGCGTGCGTTTTTCCTGGCTCCCACTGACTTCCCGCGTCCCGCGGCGCTATCGCTGCCAGCCCGATCTCGAAATCGCGGAGGAGGTGGCGGCGGCGATCAAGCAATCGGGCAGCGGCACGATCAGCCAGGGGGAACGGGATGCGATCCGGGACGCGGTCGTGCCCTGGCTCGTGCCTTCCTTCACGTCGTTAGGCTACGCCGATCCCGGCTATGGCCAGCTCCGCCGCAGTGCCCCGGAGCAGATCCGCGCCGGGGCAGACGACGAGGCGGAGATGGGCGCCTTTCATGATCTTTTTCAGCCGCAACGCGAGAGCAACATCCGCGCGCGGCTCCGTGAATACCTGCGCTTCGGCCTCGAAGCGGGAGTCTTTTATTCAACCTAACGAACCGGGAGAATCCCTATGAGCTCAGACATCAGCCGGCAACGGTTTAATCCGAAGAACGATTTCCAAAACGTCCTGATGCAGCAGGGGCGGGTGCAACTCGACGCGGAATGGAATGAATGGAACGAGATTCTCGATCGCCGCTGGCGCTCGGAGACGATCGACATCATCGGGCGCTGCGTCGTCCCGCTGGAGACGCCGGAAGGATTCGAAATTCAACTGAGCGGCGGCGCGATGACGATCGGACGCGGCCGGATCTACGTTCACGGTTTGCAGGCCGAGAACCATGGCGCGGGCGACCTCGAGTTTGACGCGATTCTGGCCGAGTCGCGCGGGGTGAAACCGCTGCCCTACGAAGAGCAGCCCTATTTTCCGAATCCCACGGCTTCGCCCAAGACCGGCGGGCCGCATCTGGTTCATCTCGACGTCTGGGAGCGGGAGGTGACGGCGGTGGAAGAGCCGGAGCTGCGGGAAGTCGCGCTCGGTGGACCTGATACAACGACCCGTTTGCAGACGGCCTGGAAGGTGCGCGTTTTGCCGGATGTCGGCCCCGGGGTGACCTGCGCCACGCCCGACGAGCAGATCAAAGGCTGGCTCGATATTGTCCGCCCAACAGCCGGACGCCTAACGACCAAAGGTGTCGGCGTCGCGACCTCTGACGATCCCTGCCTCATCCCTCCGAGCGGCGGTTATCGCGGGCTCGAGAACCGGACTTACCGGGTCGAAATCCACGACGGCGGCGAGATCGGGGACGCGACTTTCAAATGGTCGCGCGACAACGCCTCGGTCGCGAGCGGGGTGAGCGCGATAGAAAACGACCTGACCCTGACGGTCGATCGTGCGGTCTGGGATTCCGTGCGCCGCTTTAGCCCGGGCGACTGGGTCGAGCTCACGGATGATTGGCGCGAATTCGCCGGCAAACCGGGCGACATCCGACAGGTCGATACGGTGGATGATTCCAGCCGCACAATCACGCTCAAGACAGCGCTAAACGCGGGCGATTTTCCGGTGAATGGACAGAACCTGACGGAGGCCGACCGGCACACCCGGATCAAACGCTGGGATCAGGAATCCGGCGGGCCGGCGGTGATCGATGTCCCCGCCTCCGGCACGCCGGTTATTCTGGAAGACGGCGTCGAGATCACGTTTACGACCGAGCCGGATGGCGGCGCGTTTCGCTCCGGAGATTACTGGATTTTCGTGGCGCGAACGGCGGACGCTTCAGTCGAGGAACTGGACGAAGCCCCCCCGCGCGGGGTGCATCATCATTACTGCCGGCTGGCGCTCATCACCTTGCCGGAGACGGTGATCGATTGCCGCACCTTTTGGCCGCCGCCGTTAGGCGAGGGGGAAAGCTGCGATTGCACGATCTGCATCACGGCCGAGCAACACAACCAGGGGACGCTCACCATTCAGCAGGCGGTCAACCAAGTGCTCAAGACCGGTGGCACGGTTTGTCTCGGTCCGGGAGTTTTTAATCTCGCCGAGAAGCCGGTCTTGATGAACGGCGCGTTTGCCGTGCGGGTGCGCGGGCAGGGTGCCGCCACGGTCGTGATCGCGCCGCGCGCCTCCGCGGCTTTCATCATCAGCCAGGCGCAATGGTGCACGCTCGATTATTTCACGATCCACACCATCGCCGCCATTACTGCTGGGCCCGCCATCCAATTGAGTAATTCCGTGGGGACAACGATCGAGCGACTGATCGTCGCGCCGCCGGCGGAGGGATCGGGGCCGCTGGCCGGCATTCTGCTCGATCCGGGCTTCCTTCTCCTCACCAAAATCCGCGACAACTTTTTGCGCGCGCAAGCGGGAGTTGCGTTTTCACTGGGTCAAAAGGACGACAGCGGCACCCTCCTGCTCGGGGCGTTCTATTGCGAGCACAAACCTGATGCAATGCAGCGAAAATGGGATCGTGCTCGGCGGCTCGAGCTATTACACGAGCGACACTGTCCTGGCGCGTAACTTCATCTTCGGTACCGCCACCGCCGGAATCTCCGCGACCGGGTTCGCTTTTCCGGAGCTGGAGATCAGCGATAACACGATCTCGCCGGTAAAAGGCGACGGTATTGTCGTCGGCACGGGCGGGGTGCGGATGACCGACAACCGGATCGCGAATTTCACTGGCGAGACGCAGAATGGAATCCGCCTCGTGCAGGGGTTAATCCCGATCGATCTCCTGCCGATTGTCGTGCGAGGAAATCGTTTCCAGGGCTTGCGCGGGAACGGACTCTCGATCGAGACCCTGCTCGTCTCGGCCCTGGTGGAAGACAACGTTTTCAACGCGGTCGAGGGCAATGGCATCATCATGCAACCGGGAAGTGTGGCCGGGAGCGTGAAGGTGCTCGGGAACGAGTTGATCAACATCGCGGTCGCCGAAGGCACCACCGACAAGGCGACGGAGATCGCGGCCATTCTGCTGCGCGGCGTCTTTGAAGGCGCCATCTCGGACAACGCGATCAGCTCGGTCGGGACCAACTCGCCGCTCGCCGCGGTCATCGCCGGCATCCGGGTTGAGAACAGCCTCGATGTGCGGGTGAGCGACAACTCCATCACGAACATCGCGCCCGTGGCCCAGTTCTCGAATACCGCTGCCGGCATTTTGGTTGTGGGCCCGATCGTGAATATCGAAATCGCTGATAACCTGATCAAGCGGCAGATCACGCCTAACGAAGACGCGAGCGCGCCCTGGCAGGCCATCCGCATCGCCGGGATCGGCGCATCCTCATCCAGCGGCGTTTTCAGGGCCTTCGATTCGCATTCGACTCTCAGCCGGGTCAGCACGGTCAATGCCTTTGCGGCCGCGGCCGTCCCGGCGAATGAACAGGCCGGGATCACCGCCAATTCGCTGCATGGTTATGGACGGAGCGCGCTGGCCGAGATTTTGGTCACGGGCAGTTGCCGTTTCACCGGCAATCATTGCGCCTGCACCGGCGAAAAAATGCCGGCCGGCGCCGTCGTTACCGCGACCACCATCATCGCGGCGGAGAACCGGGTGCAATGCGGACGCAACACCATCGGGTTGGACCTGAAACCGGCCAACGAAAAAGCTTTTACCGTTCTCGGCAACATTGTTGGGGGACCCATCCTGATTAACGGCGTCGCCCTGGACGGGCCCTGGCAGCCGTTGAACATCATCGGAGCCTAACGAATCAAAAAAAACGCAGCGGAGGAAGAAGTCATGAACATCGCAGAATTAAAAGGTGAAAAGACGGTCAAAACCCTGGCCAAACGACTACTGGCCGAGCCAACGAGGGACACGCCCAAGACGACCCAGGCGGAAATGGAGGTCGCGCTTTTGCGTTTGAACCCGCAGCTCAACCAGATCGGCGATCTCGAAAAAGGCACACCGATTGTGGTGCCGGATCACTTTGCGCTCGCCGCCGAGGAATCCGCCGCGCCGACCCGTGCCCTGACCGACGATTTATTGCGCCAGGCCGAGAATTCTCTTGGAGTTCTGAAAGCCGTCATCAAACAACGGACGGAACAGTTCGCGACTCAAAGCGATCAGGTGCAGACGTGGCTCAAGAGTCCGCAGGCGAAAGAGCTGGCCAAGGAATCGCCCGAGCTGAAGGCCGTCTTCACCGACGCGGCGAACGCCGCCAGGGTGTTGCCGAAAGAGCAGGATGCGACCATCACCGCCGAGACCAAGGCGCTCGATAAAGTGGAAGCGGAAGTAAAGATTTTCCGGGCAACGAATCTGACCAGCAGCGCCGTACTTCGGTCCGGCGGCATCACGCGGCCGCCCCGTTGATTACCTGAATGGGAAGGCAAAAGAGTGGCGACCCTAACGGGATTGGAACCCGGTTGCAGGGATCTCTTCGTGACCTTTCGATGATTTGCAACGCGCCATATATCAAAAACTTAAGAAAGCGATGGCGTCAGACTCGAAGGCCTGAGCAGGTCGCAGAAGGGCACGAAAATGACCTCAGTTTGTCACGTTTTGTCACGCGAATATGCATCATCTTGCCGTTCTAACGGGCGAAAAACGGGCCGGGCTATTCCACGAATAAAACGGCTATAAAAACGGAAGCCGCGGCAGAGGCAGGTGATTGCTGCCGGCCTTGCGCAGCTTGAGGGCCAGAAACCAGGCGCTCCGGAAGAGCCAGCGCATGCTCTCATTGAAGGCCTGGTAAGGGTAAGTCGTGAGTAATCGCCGCCAGGAAGAGAGCTTTGGCTGGGCATAGGTTTGGATCGATGATCCGAAGCGCTTTTGTTTCTGGTTGATAGGAAAAGGAAGAATGGTGGCGGCTCTCAGGCCGTAGAACCACTCGCGATCCAGCGCGTGATCGTAGGGAAGCTTCATCGGGAGGAGCCGGTGCGTGAGAGTTCGTGCCGCTTTTCGGTCGACCAGGTAAGCCCCGGTGCCTTTCATTCGAGCGAGGCTGAGGCAGACCCAGGAGTCGCCGACCAGTCGGTTTACCCGCAGCGACCGGCCTTCCGATAATCCGCTCAAGCGAAGAACATTCCAGAACCGCGGGGCGGTGACGGCCGCCGAAAGCACAGCCGGCAGCTCGCTCTCAAGCGAGATATCATCTTCACAAATCAGGGCGAAGTGTGCTTCCGTCGCGAGAAAAGTATGCAACGCCTGGAGATGGCTAAGGTAGCAGCCCACTTCCGGGCGATTGACTTCTCGCCCGTGCAGGCATCGGTACCAGCCTTCCGAATAATCGGAAGGTTGCCATTGGAAAGTTTTCCCATCGATCGCTGGCACGCGCTGGAAAGTGATCCCAGCTTCCGCAAAGCTCTTCTCAATGTGCGCCCGGCGTTTGGTCGCGCCCTCGAGATTGATCACGTAGATCTGAAGGGCCGAAAGATTTGACATTGCCGCGTGATTTCCAGCCTTTTCTCCTACCCGCGATGGCGACCCCAACGGGATTCGAACCCGTGTTACCGCCGTGAAAGGGCGGTGTCCTAGGCCTCTGGACGATAGGGTCAGGAGAGCGCCCAATATCCGGAGCGCTCCCGGCCGATGCAAGGGATTTCAGGTGCCGTGCGCGGCCAGCTTTTCGAGTAGCTCTGCGGTGCGAGCGGTCGCCCCGCGATGCGGGTCGAGGACGGTGCGGGCGCGCTGGGTCAGATGCTCCCGCTGTTGCGGGTTGCGCAATAATTCGCGCAACCCATTCGTTAGGCCGGTCACGTCCTTCGGTTGGAGCGCGCCTCCGGCGGCGACGAGCGCGCGCGAGAGATTCGCGAAGTTTTCCATGTGGGGCCCGAACACTACCGGCCGCCCGGCGACGATCGCTTCGACCGGGTTTTGACCGCCGCGCGCGGTCAGGCTCTTGCCCATAAAAACAACGGTCGCGATCGAGTACCAATCGCGCAGTTCACCGGTGGTATCGAGAAGCAGGCAATCGGTCCCGGGAGCGTGCACAATTTGGCTCCGGCGCGCGGTGGAAAGATCGAGCGCGCCGATTCGCGAACGGATCTCGGTTGTCCGCTCAATGTGGCGGGGGGCGAGGATGAGAAAAAGGTCGGCGAAGTCCTGCCGCAACTCGAGATAGATACGGGCGAGGATTTCCTCTTCGCCCTGATGCGTGCTGCCGGCGAGCAGGATCGGACGTTCTGGATCAATCCCGAGATCCTGGAGCGCGGCGCGCGGCGTCTCCGGGCGCGAAACCACATTCTCGGGATCATATTTGATGCTCCCGACCGGATAAAGGCGAGCGCGCTCCGCGCCTAACGATTCCCAGCGCGCCATATCTTCCGGCTCCTGGACGCAAATCAGATCAAGCTTGCGAAAATATGGCCGGACGAAAAACCTGAACTTCCGGAAGCGCCCTTCCGAGCGTGGGGAAAGGCGCGCATTCACCAGGGCGAGCGGGATTCCGGTCTCGTGCGCGATTGCAGTCAGGTTTGGCCACACCTCCGCTTCCACGAGAATGACGCGGCTCGGCCGAATGACAGCAAAGGCGCGGCGCATGATCGGCCAAAAGTCGAGTGGTGTGTAAAGGACTTCCATCCAGTCCGGCGAGTGCTTTTGTGCGAGGGCGAAGCCGGTCGTGGTCGTAGTCGTTAGGGAAACGCGCAGCCCTGGATCGCGTTCTTTCATTTTAGCCGCGAGTTTCAGCGCGATCATCACCTCGCCGACGCTGACGGCGTGCAGCCAGGTCGAGCCGCCGGGAGCGAGTCGTGCGCGCGTTTCCGCGTCATAAAGACCGAGACGTTGCCCGAACTTGTTTCGGTAGTTGCCGCGCCGGAACATTTTCACGACATAGCCCGGGAGGAAAATCACAAGGGCGAGGGGAAAAAGCAGATTGTAGAGGAGGCGGATCATTGCGTTGTAGCCGGGGGCGTTGACCCCGGCTGGCGTAACGCTTTCTTGGCCCTGGCTCGGCCGGAGTCACCGCCCCCGGCTACAACTTGCAGGAAAATCGTCTCGGTCGCGCCGTAGGTTTTGCGCCGGGTGACTTCCCAAAAATCCGTCGCCGGCAGGCGCTCGCCGGGTCTTTTTTCGAGCACGAAAATTCCGTCACTCGTTAGGCGCGGGGGCAGACGATCGTTGCGCAGGAGAAGCTTGGTGAAGGCATCGCCGAGCTTCGATTTGTCGTAGGGCGGGTCGGCGAAAATCAGATCGTGCGACTCAGCGGTGCTGGCGTGATTGAGAAAATCAAAAACGTCCTGTTTCCGAATCCGGCCGCTGAGGCCGGTCTGGGCAAGATTGCGTTCGATCGCGGCGATCGCCTGGCGATCGATTTCCACAAACATGGCAGAAGCCGCGCCGCGACTGAGCGCCTCGATCCCGAGCGCGCCGGTGCCGGCAAAGAGATCGAGCACCCGCGCGCCGATAACGCGCTCGCCCAGGCTGGAGAAGATGGCGGCTTTGACCCGATCCATGGTGGGCCGGACATCGGTCTTGGGAACGAAGAGCCGGATGCCGCCGGAGCTTCCGGCGATGACTCTCATGGCGAAGGCGAAGGTGTGGCCGACGGCGAGGAGGTGGGCGTAACCGAAGGCGAGGAGGCGGTTTGATCCGAAGGGGTTGCGGTCTGGTCAGCCGCGAGTGTGGTCTCGCGGGACGTCTCGACCTCCTCGTTAGGCGAAGGCGATTCTTTGGCGGGTTTCTTTTTCTTTTTCCCGTGCCCGAAGAGGCTGCTGATCACGCCGCGCAGATCGCGTAGATCGCGGCCGACCAGCTTATCCATCAAGTCGGTTTTCGGCCGATCGACGGTTCCGCTGACCTGAAAATTGACCGCGGCGTAGCCGGCCGGTTCCGCCAGGGGTTGGAAGTTTTGCCGGATCGGGCTGAAGAGTTGGCGCCGCACCTTGTCATTCAGCGCGAGTTGCGAATCGAGCCGTAATTTTCCCCGGAAACTGATCGTGCCGGTCGCGGTCAGGCGAATGTTAGGCGAACGAAGGAGCAACTGGTCGATCGTCACAATCCCGGGGCTGATGTGATATTTCACCTCGGCCTGCTCGAGATCGAGCTGCATTAACTCATCGATCTGCAAAATCTGTCCGAGCGCGACGAGGAGACTGTATTGTTGCAATTTTCCGTCGCGCAGCACGATTTCGCCGTGGCCTGTCAGGGCGTTGCTGTCGGCTGTTTTTCCGGCCGCATTGAGGAATCCTTCGAGGCGGCCCTGGATCATGCCGGCGGGCCCGCCCGCGTTGGTCATGAGTTTCTCCGCCTGCAGCTCGCGGAATTTAACCTCCACGGTGAAGGGCGAATCGGGGGCTTGCAATTCCATCTCAAAACGACCGCTGATCGAGCCGCCCGCGGCCTGGGCGGAAATGTTGGAAAAGCCCAGCTCTTCGGGCTGGTAGCGGAGCGGGGATTCGAGGTTCTCGATGAAGAAGCGATCCCGCAACGAGATCTTGTCGACCCGCGCACTGCCCTTGATCGCGGTCGCGGTGCGGAAGCTGGAAGTGAAGTGGAGTCCGTTAAATTTCGCGATCACCCGGCCGGCGGCATCGAGGAAGGTGAAGTCGCCGTCCTTGAGCGTGACGCGCTGAACTTCGGGGGTAAAAACGGGAGCGGGCGTGGGAGCGAGACCCGGCCCGTTAGGCAGGACGGCCACCGTCGCGGTCGAGGCGAGAATTGCAGTGGGAAGAGGAGAGGCCGCCGGCTCGGTCGGAGGGGCCGGTCGAGGGGCGGACTTTTCCGGCGGCAACTCGGGCAGCCGCCACTTGCCGGCGGAATTCTGCGCCCAGACGACTTCCGGTTTAATCAACGAAACCTGCCGGATGACGAGCCGCTCCCTGAAAAGCGACCAGAACTGCACCCGCAGCTGGAAGCTCTGCGCCTCGAGGAAATTGCCGCCGATCTTGCCGGACTCCTGCGGAATGGTGATGCCGTTGAGCTTCAGCCCGCTCCAGGGAGTAACGCTGATCTGGCGAAGATGGAGCGGCGTGTTGAGCCGCTGGCTGAGTTCCTGCTGAATGCGATGGTGGGTGCCCTGCGATTGGACATAGAGATTGACCGCGAGCAAGACGATGAAGGCCAAAACTACGGCCCCGGCGAGGAGCCAGAGCAAGAGGCGGCCGAGTTTCTTCACCGGGTGAAACTACGCAAGGCGTGATTGAAGAAAAGATGAAACCGGCCTAACAAGTAAACCCTTGAGCAAAACCTGCGTCATTCTAAACCCAGCCGCGCGGAGCGAGCGCGCACGCCGCTGGGAAAAACAACTGCGCTCGATGTGTGGCGAAGCCTTCTTTTGCGCGACGGTCGGGGCGGGGGATGCGGAGCAACGGGCGCGGGCGGCGGTCGCGGACGGTTTCGACCGGATCGTGGCGGCGGGCGGCGACGGCACGATCAATGAGGTCGTGAACGGCATCGCCGGCTCGGATGCCGCCCTGGGCTTGATGCCGATGGGCACGATGAACGTCTTCGCCAACGAGCTCGGCCTCCCAGCTAACGATCTCGGGCGTTGCTGGGAAATCATCCGGAGCGGTCGCACCCGGCTGATCGATTTGCCGGCGGCGAACAAGAAACATTTCGTGCAACTGGCGGGCGTGGGGCTTGACGCACAGGTCGTGAAAGAAACCAGCCTGACGTTGAAGCGAAATTTCGGACCGCTCAGTTATCTCATCTCCGCGGCGCAGATCGCGGGGCGGCGGCCGCCGCGTTTATCGATCGAATCGAAGGATGCTGTCACGAAAGAAGGCTCCTTTGTTCTGGTCGGGAACGGTCGGCTTTACGGCGGACCATTTCCCTTTTTCAAGCACGCCGTGCTCGATGACGGTCTCCTCGACGTGCTCGTCTTCAAGCAGCTCGGCTACATCGAAATCGTCAAGTATCTCCAAAACGTCATCTTCACTTCCGAGATCACGACGCGGGAGGTGGAGTACTTTCAGACCTCGCGCCTGCGCGTGACGAGCGCGGACGACGTGCCGGTGGAGCTGGATGGCGAACTGGTCGGCAATTGCCCGGTGGAATTTGAGATGCAAACGCGGCGGCTAAAAGTGCTCGCGCCTCGTTAGGGTGGCGCGACGTAGCGCGCTAGAATCCTTGTTTCTTAAAATTCCGAGTAAAGAGATCAAGTTTTGTCCTTGTTGGGAATGGTATGCCTTGGGGGGTGGAGCGAGACTCTGTCGAGCAGGGGAAGAGAGTCTTTTGTGCAGCCGTTCGCCCTCCCCATCTCGACAGAGCTCGCTCCGCCATCGGTAGACCCCCGGTCTGAGGCAGGGCCTCGCTAGCAACAGAGCGCGCCTCGGATTCCCAATGACAAGCCGGAGCGTTTGCGATAATTTTGCTCCATGCGCCTGTCCGGCCGAAAAGCTTCGTCGCACGTGCCCCGCTGGACGCATCGCCAACAGGTTGTGCTGCTGGCGCTCGTCGCGACGAATTTTGCTGTCTTCGTCGCCCAGCAATTTGTCCAGGTTTATCAACCGGCCGCGCTCGGCGAATATTTCGGCCTGAGCTATCGCGGGATCGATCGGGCTTACGCCTGGCAATTTTTCAGCGCGATGTTTCTGCACGCCGGCGTCTTCGCCTTCGCCGGCAACATCTTTCTCCTCTACTTCCTCGGGCGCGACGTGGAGTCGATCTTCGGGCAAAAGCATTTCCTTTATCTCTACCTCAGCGGCCTGATCGGCGGAGAGCTCGGGCATCTTTTCCTCATGCCAGGGACGACGGTTTTGCTGGCGGCCTCGGGCGGAGTCGCAGCGGTAACGGTCGCTTTCGCCACCATCCTGCCGGAGCTGGAGCTGATCGTGGCGCTGAAATTGAAGGCGAAGTATCTGGGAAATGCTCTTTTCGCGATTGGCGCGGTGCTGGTGCTGTTCGATCGCCACGGTGTGGTCGGCCATAGCGCTTTGCTCGGCGGAGGTGCGGCGGGCTGGCTTTACGCGCATCTGCTTGGGTATGGGCGGCCCTCATTTCTGCAGCGCTTTTTGCGGCGACGTCGCCAGGAGGGTGAGCGGCTGCGGCAAATGTCGCTCGATGAATTCATGACCGAGGAGGTCGATCCGCTCCTGGAAAAGATTTCGCGGAACGGCCTCGGCAGCCTGACCCGGCGAGAGCGCCGGGCCCTGGCGCAGGCGCGCGCGAAGATAACTGAACCACCGCAATAGCGTGGCGGTGGCGGACTCGTTAGGGGAAATCGCGCGCAGCATCCGCCCGGCCCAGGTGGCGCGGACGCTGGAGGCAATCGAGGCGAATTGGCCGCCGGACGCGCCGCCCCTGCCGGAACTCATCGCCGGCTTTCCGTTAGGCGCGGAGGCCCTCTTTCATCTCCTCTCCGTCTCCGGGATCTGCGCCACCCGTCTCAGTCAGCATCCGGAAATATTGCTTTGGCTGGCCCATCCCGACACCTGCGCCGACCGGCGCGGTTTTGGCCGGATGATGACCGATCTGCACAACCTGGCGGGCCGCGCCTCGATTGCGGCCGATAATTTTCGCGTCCTTCGTTTCTGGAAAGGTCGCGAGATGGTGCGGATCGCATTGCGCGAAGTATCCGAGGTGGCGCCGCTCGAGGAAACGCTGATCGAACTGTCGCAGCTGGCGGATATTTGCCTAACGACCGTTTTTGAACACTGGGACGTCGAGCTGCGCCAGCGCTGGGGGTCGCCGGAGAGTCAGTTTGCGATCATCGGGATGGGAAAGCTGGGCGGACGCGAACTGAATCACAGCTCCGATGTCGACCTCATCTTCCTCTACAGCGATGAGGGCCAGTTGAACGCGAGGTTCAGTTATCACGAATGGTTCACCCGCCTCGGGAACAAGATCGTCGAGACCTTCGCCGGCTCCGATCCGGCGGGCTCGCTTTTCCGGGTCGATCTGCGGCTGCGGCCGGAAGGGGGCGGCGGCCCGCTCGTCCGCTCGCTCGAGAGCATGGAAAACTACTATGCCGGTTTTGGCGAAATGTGGGAGCGGCTGGCCTTGATCAAGGCGCGCTGGATCTGCGGTGATCGCGAGCTGGCCTACGATTTTCTCCGTCAGCTCCAGCCCTTTGTTTTTCCGAAAAGTCCGACGCCGGATCTGCTCGACGAAGTGGCCGCGATCAAGCGCCGGATCGAGCGCGACATCCTCGGCTTCGAGGACCGGGAACGGAATGTGAAACTGGGCGCGGGCGGGATCCGGGAGATCGAGTTTGTGGTGCAGGCGTTGCAACTCCTGCACGCGGCGCGGCAGCCGTTTTTGCAGGAAGCCGGGACGCTCAAGGCGATCCGCGGCCTGGCGGAGCTGGAGTTGCTGCCTAACGAAAACGCGAATCATCTCGAAATGGCCTACCGATTTCTGCGGCGAGTGGAGCACCGCCTGCAGATCGAGGCCGAGCAGCAGACGCACACCATCCCGGAAGAGGGCGAAGCTTTGCAGGTGCTGGCGCAGAGCCTTGGCTTCGCCGGGAGCGCGGAGCTGCTCGCGGAACTTCGCACCCAGATGCGGCGGGTGCGCGCCATCTTCCAGCGAGTGATTGGCGAAGCTGGGCCGGCGAAGGAATTAGGTGTGCCGGACTTGCGCAATTTTCGCGACCCCGCGCAGGCGGCAAAGGCGCTGACCCAACTGGGCGAGAGCGGCGCCGGATTCCATGTCGCGCCGCGCACCCGGCAGATTTTTCGCAAGCTTCGACCCTTGGTCGTGACCTGGCTGAGCCGTGCGGCCGACCCCGATGCGACCCTCACTCAGTTCGTGCGTTTTGTGGAAGCTTACGGCTTCCGAAGTTTGCTCTTTGAATTGCTCGGGGCGAATCCCCGGCTGCTGGAATTGCTGGTGAAGACCTTTGATGCGAGCGAGGCGGGTGGCGGCTGGTTGATACGTCGCCCGCAATGGCTCGAGGAGCTGACCCGAGGCGGAATGCTCGATCGCACCTTCAGCCTGGCGCAACATCTCGAGCGCCTGGAGTCGTTAGGCGCGACCAACGAAAAGGTGGATGCGGTGCGGGTCTACCGGCAGCGTGAATCGCTCCGGATCCTGTTGCGTGATGTCCTCGAGATCGCGCCCCTCTCGCAACTGCTCGCCGAGCAGAACGACCTGGCCGAGGCCTGCCTTGTTGTTGTCGACTGCCTGTTGAATCCTGAGGGAACGGTGACCATTGTCGGGCTTGGGAAGTTCGGCGGGCGCGAGATTAGTTATGGCGCGGATTTGGATGTTCTCTTCGTGGGCGACGACCCGCGTCCGGCGCAAAACCTGATTGGCGAGATGGCGCTCTCGACTGCCGAAGGAAGTTTCGCAACGCTCGACCCCCGGCTGCGGCCGGAAGGGGAAAAGGGGCCGCTGGTCTGTTCGCTCGAGACTTTGCGCGGTTACTACGAAAAGCGCGCCCAGTTTTGGGAACTGCAATCGCTCACCCGGGCGCGGGGGATCTCCGGACCGCACCGATACGATTTCGAGGCCCTCGCGAAAGAGCTCTGGCTGGCCGCAGGCCGCCGCCCCGACCTCGTTAGGCAAATCGAGAACATGCTCGCCCGCATCGCCAACGAGCGCGGGAGCGGGAATGATTTTTATGATTTCAAGACCGGCATCGGCGGGATGATTGAAGCTGAGTTTTTGGTGCAGGGTCTGCAGATGCGGCACGGGATCTGGGAACCGAATTTTCTTTCGGCCCTCGACCTCTTGCGCGGCCAGAAAATCATGGTGGCAGGCGACGCCGGCAGCCTGCGGAGCGCCTACAATTTCTTGCGCGCCTGCGAATCGGTCCTGCGGCGCTGGGCAAATCGCAGTGTCTCACGCCTGCCGGCTGATCGCACCGAAGAGGATATTTTCGCGCGCCGGATGAATTGCGGGACGATCGAGAATTTCCGGAAGCCGTACGGACAGTCGCGGGAAATCATCCACTCTTTGCGGCTGCGTTACCTCGTCGACTAGCGGGAGATGGAAACGCTGGCGGAGGACGGCTTTGAAAGCCGTCTGCCGGGTTAGAAACCCGGCCTCCGTTTTGAAGCGCCGGTAGGCGTGAAAAGAAGATAGCCCCGGGCGGAGCCCGGGGTTTGCGAGCTTGATTAAGCTCCGCCCCGCGGCGAGCGGAGGAAGTAGATGCGCTTTGGGATGCTCTGCCGCCCAGCCGGGGCTCATCGGATGAAAACGCTAATCCCCCGGGCTCAGGCCCGGGGCTATTCTCTGTCGCGCCTCCCGCGCTTCGCAATGGCTGCGGCTCTATTGAACCCGCCCTAGCCGGGCGCGCCGCCCAGCAATCTCGCGACCTGGGCGAGCAGCCAGAGGCTGACGGCCAGACTAACGAGAAGGATCACAAACAGAAGAGCAAGCACGAGCGCGACAAAAATCCAATCGCCCCGGGTCGTGGTCCGAGTGCCGGCGGTATGCCGTTTGAGCAGTTCGTAGTTTCGAGCGTTGGATTTGAACCAGAAAGAAAAGGCGTCGCCCGCGATCGGGATGATGCCGATGGCTTCATTGATCAGGATGTTAAGCGACATCCGGGCGAGGAGGATTTTCGGAAGCCCGCGGCGCGCGGCGGCGATTAGCGCCATCGCGGAAATGATGGCCGAGCCGGTGTCGCCCAAACCCGGAAGCAGGCCCATCAGAGGATCGAGACCGAAGCGAAACTGCGTTCCCGGCACGCGCAGGAAGTTGTCCATGATGAGCGCAAGCCAGCGAAAGAGCGGCTCGACTTCGGAGCGCTTCTCCTTTTCCTCGGGCGGGAGGACTTCCCATTCGAGGTCTTGAACTTCGGTCGGCTTGGGCATGGTAACGCAAGCTTCCAGCTTGCAGCCTAACGGAAAGCGCAAGCTGGAAGCTCGCGCTACCTAATCGTTCTCTAACCCGGGATCTCTTTCAGCATCTGCGCGTTGGTCGGAAATTTCTTCACGAACATGAGCAGACGCTCGATCGCCTCGACCGGTTTGTGACCGGCGAGACCGCGGCGAATGAGATTAATTTTATCGAGCTCCCAGGGCTGGAGGAGCAGTTCCTCGCGACGGGTGCCGGAGAGGAAAATATCGACCGCCGGATAAGTGCGCTGGTCGCTGATCTTGCGATCGAGGACGAGCTCCATGTTGCCGGTGCCTTTGAATTCCTGAAAGATGAGCTCGTCCATCCGGCTGCCGGTTTCGATCAGGGCCGTGGCCACAATTGTCAGGCTGCCGGCTTCTTCGGTATTGCGCGCGGCCGCGAAAAGTTTTCGCGGAATTTCCATCGCGCGGGCGTCGATGCCGCCGCTCATGGTGCGGCCGCCGCCGCCGGTCGCATTGTTAAAGGCGCGCGCGGTCCGGGTGATGGAGTCGAGCAGGATGAAGACATCCTTGCCCGCTTCGACCAGACGCTTGGCGCGCTCGACCGCGAGCTGTGCGATGCGGGTGTGACTCTTGATGTCGCTGTCGTTCGAGCTGGCCATGATCTCCGCGTTGGGGGAGGAACGCCGAAAGTCGGTCACTTCTTCAGGCCGTTCATCGACCAGGAGGATGATCAATTTCATCTCGGGATGGTTTTTAACGACCGCATCGGCGATGTGCTGGAGGAGGGTGGTTTTGCCGGTGCGTGGTGGAGCGACAATCAGGCCGCGCTGGCCTTTGCCGAGCGGCGTCATTAAATCCATCACTCGTGTCGTGTAACGATCGGGGACTGTTTCCAGTTTGATCCGTTCGTTCGGGTTGATCGTGGTCAGCTCTTCGAAAGGCGCCAAATCCTGATACTTCGTCGGCTCTTCGTCATTGATCTTGAGCAGGCGGGTCAGCTGCGGACCGCGATTGCCGCGGCGAGTCTCGCCGTAAACCCACATCCCGTCGCGGAGTTGAAAACGCCGGACGAGCTCCGGGGTGACGAAAATGTCCTGCGGGGTCTGGACGAAGTTGCGTTTCGCGTCGCGCAGGAAACCAAAGCCTTTGCCGGAGATCTCGATGATGCCTTCGCCGAATTCCGGCTCCCGCGGCAGTTCCACGCCATTCTGCGAGCCGCCCTGCGCCCGGTCCTCGGAAGACCTGTTCTCGTCCGTCTCCTCGGTGGCATCGACAAATTCCGCCGCATCCTCACGCCTGCGCTCGGCCTCACGGGACTCGTCGTCCTCGAGGATGTCCGGTCCGTCGGTGCGTCCCGGCTTGTCCTCGCCTGATTGGTTGAAATTGCCGGGACCGCGTCCCGCCTCGTTGCGACGGCCGGACCGACGGCGCGAGGGGCGGCGTCTCCGGAACGGGGCGGCGGGAGCCTGGGTAGGCTTGTTTTCTGATTCTTCGCTCATAATTGAAATCGGCTTTGGTGGAGGCAAGGCACGGAGGTGTCGTCTCGCTTCAGTTCAGGCTGGCAGTTTCGCCAGTAGCTCTTCAGGGATATCTAAATTGGAATAGACGTTTTGAACGTCGTCGTCGTCTTCGAGGCTTTCGCAAAGGCGCAGGACCTGTAGCGCGGCCTCCTCGTCGGCGACATGAACAGTCGTGTCGGGAATGAAAGTAAACTTTTGCCCATCAATCGTGACGCTCGCGTGTTTGAGCGCCTCAGCTACGGCGTAGAGCTGATCGTGGGAAGTGAGGATAACATACTCCGACTCCTCCGTTGTCAACTCCTCCGCCCCGGCTTCCAGGGCCAGTTCGAAGAGGCGCTCCTCCTCAATCGTATCTCGCGGCACG
>JACCZO010000149.1 GCA_013695925.1 Chthoniobacterales bacterium | reverse complement strand
CAATCAGGAGGGCGCAAGCTGGAAGCTCGCGCTACCCTGATGGAGCATCTTTCTGCTCCAGGACAATTTTCAGGTTACCGGGCTTAGGCCCGGCGAAAGATTGCAGCAAGGTCGGCGCAGTCGCGACCGGGGCAGCCGCCTCGCCACTCAGCGCGGATCGCAACGCCCCTTCCACCAGTTGTGCGCAATGGATTTTGACCGGCGGCAACGCACCTAGGGGCGCCGCCAGGTCTTCGCCCGACATCGACATCGCTTCCCCGACCGTCTTGCCCGCGAGCATCTCGGTCGCGACACTGGCTACCGCGATCGCGGTTTGGCAGCCGAAAGTCTGAAAGGTGGCGCGATCGATCACCTTGCGGCCGCCTTCTTCCTTGAACTTCACCCACATCCGCAACATATCGCCGCAATCGGCGCTGCCGACCGTGCCGATGGCGTCGGCGTTTTCCATTTCGCCCAGGTTTTGCGGGTTCTTCACCGCCGCTTCGATCCGTTTTTCGAGGTCGTCGCTCATCGGTTATTCGAGATGGTAGCGAGGCAACTTCGGATCGACTTCCGCGCTCCAGGCATCGATCCCGCCCCGCAGGCTTTTGATTTTCTCAAAGCCGTGTCCCTGAAAATATGCGGAGGCATCCATGCTCCGCGCGCCCTGGTGATCGTAGATGACGACGAAATCGGTGCGCGGCCACTTGCCCAAAATTTCCTGCATGAATTCCTGGGTAAAAAGATGCGCGCCGGGGAGTCTGACGGACTCGAATTCCTCGCGGGTCCGGATGTCGAGAAGGTGAATCGTTTCGCCCGCGGCGAGACGCTCGGCCAACTCTTTCGGCTCGATCTGCAGCGCGCGGTCAGCCGCGTCGCTCGTTAGGATATGCTCGGTCACTTCATCGAGATCGAGGTTCTCGTTTCGCTCGCAAACACCGGCCAGCGTCTCTTCCGGGCTGAAACCGCAGCTTGCGCAGCCGCCGATATGATAGCGACGGAAAAGCGCGCGTTGCGCGCCGGGAAACTGCTCGAGCAGCTCATCCATGCGGATCGCGGGATCAATCGTCGGAGTGGAATTCATCGCTGGCGCAAATCTAGAGGACAGGGGTTGAATCGCAAGGGCGCACCCGGGCGCAACTCCGGGGAGCGCACGCGCCTCGCGTGCCGCAAACATCCTCCGCGCGGAAGGAGAAGCCGATGAGTGGAGGTCGCCGCCGCCCGGCAATCCGGCGAGGCGCCGGATTGAGCACGCGAGGGCGCGTGCGCTCCCCAGAGCTTTGGCGCGAATGCGCTAGAGCTTCGCCGGCGTGCCTAACAGCTCGACGATCTTCTGCAACAAGCGCCCCGCACCGCCGCCGTCAAGGCTGCGATGATCGAAGCTGAGGGTGAGCTCAGCCTGCGTCGTTGGCAGAAATTGCTTTTTCTCCTCGCTCCAGGTCGGCGCTTTTTTCCCGGCGCCGAGGCCCAGGAGCAGCGTCTGGTCGGGCAGCGGAATGGGCGTGCCCCAGTCCAGGCCGAACGTGCCGAAGTTTGAAACGGACGCGATCCCGCCGGCGGTCATCTCCGCGGTAACCCGGCGCCGGCGCGCCAAGTCGACCAGCTCGGTGTACTTACTCGTCAGGTCGCCTAACGACGTCTTATCCGCGTTCCGGATCACCGGGACCATGATCCCGTCCTGCGCTTCCACCGCGACGCCGATATCGATCGATTCCGAACGTAAAGCGCGGTTGCCAATCAAACGCGCGGCCGCCGCCGGCGTTTCCGCCAACGCCAACGCCAGCGCGCGCAGAACGTACAAAGCCGGGCCCGGTTTTGGATCGCGTTTTTTCCGATCTTCCAGGACAGGATCGAGGCAAACCGAAACACCGACAGTGGCAAGCGGCCGCGTCCAACTGCGCCGCATCGCATCGGCCACGCCGGTGCGAATCGCGCTCGCGTCTTCCGCCGTTTGTTTCTCCAGGCTGCCGAGAAATGTTTCCAGATCCTTGATTGTGACCCGCCCGGCATTGCCGCTTCCTTGCACGGCCGCGAGATCGGCCTGCGTGAGTTTCAACTCGGCCATGCGCGCCTTCACCCGCGGCGAAAGATAGCCCGCGCCTTTCGCGCCCGCCGGCACCGGCAAGCCGCCGGCTTTATCCGCCTGCGAGTACGTGTCGACCTGCGGCAGGCTCGTCTCGTCCACCTGGAAATGGGAGCCGCTGCCGTTTCCCGCCTTCGCGGTTTCTTCTTCGCGACCGGGCACTTCTTTCGCCACCTCGCCCTTGGGAGGTTCCGGCGCGTTTTTGGTAAAGCGCGCCGCGTCCGCCTCGCTCGCCTCGATGTAGCCGAGGATCGCGCCGACCGCATACACGCCCTTCACTTCCGCATCGATCTTTGCGATCTCGCCGGGGCACGGCGTGGTCACGCCCATGACCGCTTTGTCCGTCTCAACCTCGATGATTTCCTGGTCGGCCGCGACTTTGTCGCCGGGCTGGACCTTGATCGCAACGATCGTCGCCTCGGCCATCGATTCGCCGAGTTGTGGCATGGTGATAGGAACTTTCGGCATAATTAATACTGTTGGAGCACAGGCATCTTGCCTGTGGGGAATGCGGGCGTCTCGCCTGCATCGGCCGGTGCGGCAGGCGGGACGCCTACCGTCCACACAGGCAGGATGCCTGTGCTCCGGTCCTGGTGCGCGATGGTCATCATTCGGCTAAAATCCGGCGTGCTTTGGCCGCGATCGATTTCGCATTCGGGCGATGATCGACCCAGAGATTGGGATGATAAGGAATCGGTGTGTCCCTGGCGTTGATCCGCGCTGGTGCGGCGTCGAGGAGATGGAAACCTTCCGTCGCGACGCGAGCAATGACTTCCGCCGTCGCGCCACCCCAGGGGAATGATTCGCCCACGCAGAGCAGTCGACCCGTGCGCGCAACGGACGCGAGTACGGTCTCGGTATCGAGTGGCTTGATGCTGCGTAGATCGACCACTTCGATCTCGACGCCGCTGGCGCTGAATTCTTTCGCGACCGCGAGCGCTTCGTGCACCATCGCGCTGTAGGTGACAATGCTCAGGTCGCGGCCCGGCCTAACGATGCGTGCTTTGCCGATCGGCAGCCGGTCTTTCGGCAGGGCGTCGGCCTTGAGATGGTAGTAAAGATACTTGTGCTCGCAGTAGATGACCGGGTCATCGATCGCGACCGCGTCGATCAACATCGTGTAGGCGTCCTCCACCGTCGCCGGCGTCACCACGACCAGCCCGGGATAATGCGAATAAATCGCCTCCATGCTCTGGCTATGAAACGGCCCGCTCCCTTTCGTCCCGCCACTCGGTAGCCGCACCGTGATCGGGCAGGGGATATTCGTCCGGAAAAACTGCGTGCCGGCATTATTCAAAATCTGGTTCAACGCGATGCTGGAGAAATCGGCGAACTGCATTTCCACAATCGGCCGCATTCCTTCCATCGCCGCACCAATCGCGGTGCCTACCATCGCGTCTTCGCTGATCGGCGTGTTCAGCACGCGGCCGGGGAATTTCTCCGCCAATCCTTTCGTGGCCTTGAACGCACCCCCGAATTTCCCCGCAATATCCTGCCCGTAGAGATAGACGCGCTCGTCCTCCCGCAGCAGATGCGCCTGCGCTTCGCGGATCGCTTCCAGGTAGGTGACGCTCATGAGGTGGGGAAAATCCGAAATCCGAATCTTGAAATCCGAAACAATGTTCGAAATTCCAAATCCGGAGCGAGCCCCGACGCCAGGCCGACGAACGGGCCCGTTTCGAAAATTCGCTGATTCGGGATTGGTTCGGATTTCGACATTCGATATTCGGATTCCATCCTGGTTATTCTCCCGCCAGCACGGGCGCATCCACCATTCCGCGCGTCGAGATCGCGCACCAATCTTCTTCACTCGCCACCGGGGCCGCTTCGCGTTGCGCAGTCTCGACCGCTTTCTCGACCTCGGCGGAAATCTCCGCGCGCCATTGCTTCAGCGTCGCAGCATCGAGCCAGCCCTTTTCAAGAATCAATTTCTCCGTCGCGGGCACGCAATCCTGCGCCCACGATTCCTTCTTTATCTCCGCTGGAACGTAGCTCGCGTCATCGTGTTCACCGTGACCGGCGAGGCGGAGCAACGACGCGACCACCAACTGCGGCGGACCACCCGCGCGGGCCCGCTCCACCGCGCCACCGATCTCGTCGAGGCAATCCGCCAGCTTGGTCCCATCCACTTCGTGACCTTCGTAGCCATAACCCGGGGCGCGATCGACCAACTGCGCGCAGGCAAACTGGCGATCGTTAGGCGTAGAATAGGCGAAGTGATTATTAACCGCCACCAACACCAGCGGCACCTTCTCCACCGACGCGATATTCATCCCTTCATGCGTCGCGCCGGTCTGCATCCCGCCTTCGCCGATCGTCGTCAGGCCAATAAAATTCTTCTCACCTTTCATCCGTTTCGCCATCAACTTGCCCACCACTACCGAGATGAGAGAGCCGAGATGCGAAATCATCGCCAGCTGGCCTGTCTCGGGCCAGCCACGATGGATATTGCCGTCGCGCCCGCGCATCGATCCCTGGCGCGAGCCCAGGTAGGTGCGCGTCACATTCAGCAGCGGCTCACCCGCCGCCGCGCGCCCCGCCTGGTCGCGGATGAGCGGACCAAAAACATCGCCCTTTTGCAGAAACAACCCACAGGCCGTGCTTACCGCCTCCTGCCCGCGCCCGACGTAAACCCCGCCGGTAATCAGCCCGCCGCGATAGAGACTGGTCAATTTCTCCTCGAAGATCCGGGTCTGGAGCATCCAGCGGAAGGCTTCCAGGTAGCGTTCGTGTGGCGGATCTTTTTTCGAGGTCTTGGCGCCGGCACGAGTCGCAGTCTGTAGCATCGCCAGATTTTAGCCAGCAACGCCGCCCGCGCCAAAAAAAGATTTTCGGGGATCGACGAAAGCGCCGTAGCTGCGCTCGTTAGTCGGCGACGGAGGTTCCCTCAAGACCTGCCCGGGGCAGCGGATGAAAGAGCTGGTCCATTTCGGCCGCCGACAGAGTGCGGTACTGCACCCACCATGCGAGCAATGGGAAGAGGCTTCCGGCGAAGCCATGCGTGATCGCCGCCCGTCACTCGAGTGGGAGCTGCCAGCCCCGCGCATCTCGCCGAGCCACTGCTCGTCACGAACCAGATCGCCTGGCGAAGATGATCAGCCGGAAGCCGTGAGCATCGAGGTTCATTCCGCCGGTGCTCATCAGAACGACGAGGGCGGGCCCCATTACGAGTCCAAAAACCCGAGCGCAACGGGAAAGCATGCGCGTCCCCTACAACGCGCTCCCCGAGCCAGGCCGTTCGGGCGCGAGCCAGTTGCTCAGCGGGCTACGCCGGAAACGGCGCCCCATTTGGAGCGAATTGATCCGGGCAGAGAGGGCCGCGCGGTGTTATCTGTTCAGATGTCCGATCCAAGAAACGTTGCCCACGACAAGAAAGTAAAACAGGAAAAACAGCACGAGAAGCCCGAGCCCGGGAAGACGGCGGCTGAGCCTAACGACAAGAAAGCGGCTCCTGCCGCCGCCGAACCCAACCAGGCCGCGCTCGATCACGACAAATCGGTCGCCCTCCTTTCCAAGCTGAAAGAAATGGAATTTCACTCCCGGGCCAACCTCGAGACGCTGGCGGAACTCACGCTGACGATCGACGACGAGCTGAAGCAAAAAGAGTTTTCAGATCCGATCGGTGCGCTTTATGGCGCGCAGGACCAGTTCCAGACGAAAATCGCCGAGTTGATTGAGAATTACGAGACGCACCTCGGGAGCCTGAAGCCCTCGGCCTAACGGCTCGAGTGCGAATTTAGCAGTTCCGGGGGCGATCCTCTTCCTCGTGCCCAAGCTCCAGCTTGGGCACGCACTTGTCTTTTGAAGCTCTGCTTCGCGGGTCTTGATTCCCGCGGCGTCTCGCTCCGCCGCGATTAAGGCAGCGTTCCTTTCATTGCTCCCACTGAAGGTTAGCTTCTGACCAGACTTCACCTTTGCCTAACGAACAGAATTTGGCTTCGCAAAGCTCCCTTTTGAGCAACACGCCCCCATGATGCGGCCGTCCTGGTCGACGCGCTGCATGACCGCATCGCTTTTCGTTGCGCGCATGTAACCCGGAGCATCAGAGAAGGTAACCTCTGAATAGTCGCCCTCCGGGTCGAACCACAGTCTTACTTTGGCGGCCGTAATTTTTCTCCGGCTTTCGGTTTGTCGTCGGTCTTTGGTTCACGAATGCGCCAACTCATCGGCCCGCATCTTGCACGATCTGGTCCAGCCGGTAGCCATCGATGTCTGTTTTTACCTGGATCCAGATGGGCAGGTGGTCTGACATTTGGTAGGTGAATTTGTCGCGGGTGTAGTTCTTGCCAGGGAAGAGGGCTTCGATGCTGGCGTCGTCGATGTAGAAGTCGAGCGCGCCCCCTTTATTACTGAAATTCTCCGGGATGGTGGCGCGGTGCAGGATCTGGTCGTATCGCGCGTTGAAGCCGAGGTTGGTGCCTTCGATGATTCGGTCGCCGACGGTTAGATTCACGAGGGGCTGCGGGATCTTGAGTCCGTGCCCCAGCAGGATGTCGAAGATGGGGTCGGTGATGCGCGGGGTGTTTAAGTCGCCCATGACGATGAGGTCGTGGTCTTCGGCGAATTTGTTTTTGAAGCGGGTATCGATCCAGTCGGAGAGGAGCTCGAGCTCGGCCATACGCGACTCGATGGTGTCGCCCCAGCGGATGTGGGTGGCGATGGCAAGGAAGTCGAAGTTCCCGGCGCGAAAGGAGCACATGTAGGGGGCGCGCCAGAAGGATTGGGTGGCAAGGTATTCCTTCGCCTCCTTCGCGCGCGGGGCGTCGATCTCGGCGGCGAGGCCGTTGTGGATGACGGCCCGGCGATCGAAGAGGAAGGCGACGCGTTCTTTGTTCCCGCCGGCGTCTTCGATCCAATCGGAGAAGATGACGCGCCATTCCGGGCCGAGATAACAGAGGACGCGGCCGAGGTCGGTGAGGTCGTCGCGCAGTTCGACGAGGGCGATGAGGTCGAACTGGCCGAGGATCTCAGCGAGGTAGTGAATGGCGGGCTCGGTGCGATGGACGCGGCCGAATTCGCGGATGTTCCAGGCGGCGATGTTGATGGATTCGTCGAGGGCGGAGGAGGGGATTCTGGCGGCGGCGATGCGCTCGCGCAGGATGAGGAGTCCCTCGGCGATCTCGGGTGTGACGTCGCCGTGGTGCATGGTGCGAAGTTACAAAGAGTTTTAGCCAAATGCGAGACGGGATGGCAAGTCGCTTCTGGCAAGGCGAAGCGGCGGGACGCGCGTGCGATCGAATATTGAGCATCCCGGCGCCGGTGGTCGGTGGTTTCTGGTCGCGCGCGGGCGTTCCCCGGGAGAAGATGCTCCGCCGTTTGCCCATCGTCATGCTCGAACATCTCAACGACCTGATCCTGCGCCTCGATAACTGGGGCTATGTGATCGTGTTCCTGATCGTGATGCTGGAATGCCAGGCGTTCCTCGGCTTTTTCATGCCGGGCGAAAGCATGGTGATGGTGGCCGGTTTTCTCGCCGGGCAGGAGCTACTCGACGTCCGCGTGCTCATGATCGTGGTGGCTTCGGCGGCGATCGTGGGGGACAGCATTGGCTACG
>JACCZO010000140.1 GCA_013695925.1 Chthoniobacterales bacterium | reverse complement strand
ACATGCCTTCGCAGAGCAATTGCCTAACGATTCGCCAGCGGCTCGCCCCGAGGGCCAGCCGAAGCGCGATCTCCTTCGAGCGATTCGCGCCCCGGGCCAAAAGCATGTTCGCGAGGTTAAGACAGGCGATGAGCAGAACCGCGGCGGCCATCGCGAGCAACAGCACGCCGATCAGCCCGATCGGGCCATCGTCCGTCGGCGTCGTGCTGATGCTAAAACGCGACGGCGCCTGGATTTGGAGCTCACTTCCGCCCGCCGCATCGGGCGGCTGGATCGCGGTCAGCCGTTGGGCGAGCGCGGGCAGGCGCAGCTTGGTTGACTCCGTCGTTAGGCCGGGACGCATCCGGGCGACAAGGTTGAGCGTGTAGTTTTTCGGATCGCTCAGCGCCAGCTTGCCACTCGTGTCGCTGAAAGCCGAGCCGAGCCGCGAATAGACGCCTAACGGCAGCCAGAAATCCGGAGCGAGGAGCGCATTAGTGCCGGCAAATCCGTCCGGCGTCACGCCAATCAGGGTGTAGGTCTGGCCATTCACGGTTAACGGCGTTCCGATCAGGTCGGCCCGGCCGCCCAGCTTTTTCCAATACGGATAGCTCGCCACTACGACCGGCATATTCGCGTCCGGCCGCCCCTCCGCCGCGTCGTATAACCGGCCGAGCGCCGGTTTCACTCCCATAAGGGAAAAGAAGTTCGAGGAAGTGAGAAAAACGAAACTGCGCCGCATCGCCTCTTCGCGTCCGATCCCGGCGAGGCCGAATCCCATCGCCGCGACATCGGCGAAGACGTCGTTGCTTTCGCGCAACGCGCTGAATTCGTTGTAGGAGAACGGCCGGTGATCGCGCGCCGCGCCCTGCCGCGCGGTGAAGACGTTGACCACTTCCGCCGGCCGCAGCGGAACGACCGGTCGCAAAATGACCCCGTTCACGAGCGCAAAAATGGCGGAGTTGACCCCGATCGCGACCGCGAGAGTGAGAACCGCGATAAGAGTGAAGCCCGGCGTCTTGAGCAACTGCCGGAAGGCGAATCTGAAATCTTGCAGCATTGTCAATGGGATGCCGCCGCGAGCAGCTTTGGATTCAGAAATTGTTTCGCGGTTGCGCCGGAAGCAGCGCGCGGGACTTTGAAGACGCCATGGGACTTCCAATTCAAAACCTCCACATCGGGATGCAAGTGCGTCATCCGCGCTACGGCCAGGGGACGATCAAAGCGCTGACCGAACACACCGCCGACATCACCTTCGACGACGCGCCGCGAACGGTCGATCCCGCGACGAGTGAACTGACCGTGGCCGAGGCGACGGCCAGCCTAGCGGAAATGCAAATGCCGTTGTCCGCGCTCATCCGCGAGACGGCGCAGGCGATGGTGGCCGCGCTCGGGCTCGAGAAAGCCGATCAACTGGTCGAAGGCCTGGCCACCCGCTGGCAGCGCGGCACAGTTGTCTTGAAGTCAGCCGATGAATCGTTGCAACCAAAAGAGGTGCCGCTCGAAACTTTCTTTCACAAGATCGTGATGATCCGAAACAACCTCCGCGTCCTCGAGCAGAAGGTGAACGCGAACGAAAAGCTGAGTGACGCGGATAAGTTCGATCTCCAGCAATACATCACCCGCTGCTACGGCTCGCTCACGACCTTCAACGTGCTTTTCAAGAGCAAGGAAGACCAGTTCGGAAGTTAGGCTTCCAGCCTGACTCGGCCGACGGCCTTCCAGGCGGTCGCTCCTCCTCGATGCGATCCTTCAGAATCGACAGGCAAGATGCCTGTCGGCCGAGTCAGGCGAGACGCCTAACTTCCGAAGAGCACCGTCTTGGCGTTCATGAATTCACGCATGCCTAACGAGCTCAATTCGCGTCCGTAGCCCGAGCGCTTCACCCCGCCGAAAGGCAGGCGGGGATCGGACGCGACCATCGCATTCACGAAGACCATTCCCGCCTCCAACTCGTTCGTGAAACGCTCCTGCTCGCCGGGATCCTTCGTCCAGACGCTCGCCCCGAGCCCAAACTCGCTGTCGTTCGCCAGCGCGATTGCCTCCGTCGCATCTTTCACTCGGAATAGGAGCGCGACCGGTCCGAAGACTTCCTCGCGAAAGGCGGGCGCTGTATCCGGGATCTCCGCCAGCACCGTCGGCGGATAGAAATTGCCCTTCCCTTCCATCGCCTTCCCGCCCGCGAGCAACTTCGCCCCGGCCTTGATCGACTTCTGCACCTGCTCATCCACGCCGTCGCGGATCGACGGGGTCGCGAGCGGGCCGATCTCGGTCGCCTCGTCCGTCGGATCGCCCACCTTCAGCATCTCCATTCGCTGGACAAACTCCCTAACGAACTCGTCGTAAATCGAATCCGCGATCAGGAAACGTTTGCCCGCGATGCACGATTGCCCATTGTTCTGCGTCCGCGCTTTTACCGCGGTCGTGAGCGCCCTTTCCAGATCGGCGCTCGGCATGACGATGAACGGATCGCTCCCGCCCAGTTCCAGGACGCACTTCTTGATCTCGCCACCGGCCACTTTCGCCACCGCGCTCCCGGCCTTGTCGCTTCCGGTCAGGGTGACCGCCATGATCCGGGAGTCCTTGATCAGCTCGGCGACTCGGTCCGACTCGATCAGGAGCGTCTGGAAAACGCCTTCCGCCGCACCCGCTCGCCGGAAGATCTCCTCAATCGCCAGTGCGCATTGCGGGACATTGGCAGCGTGCTTGAGCAGTCCCACATTCCCAGCCAGCAAGGCCGGGGCGGCGAAACGAAAGACCTGCCAGAACGGAAAATTCCATGGCATGATCGCGACCACCGCGCCTAACGGTTGCCAACGCACGGAGCTGCGCGCCGCCGTGGTCTGGATAGTTTCCTCCTCGAGGAAACGCGCGCCGTTTTCCGCATAATAACGGCAGCCAGTAGCGCATTTGCGCACCTCATCACGCGACGCGCCGATCGGCTTGCCCATCTCCAGCGTGATCGTGCGGGCGAACGAATCGACTTCCTCCTCCAGCAGCTCTGCCGCCGCGGAAAGGATCGCGCTCCGTTCCTGCAACGAAGTCTTGCGGTGAACCGCAAACGCCCGCTCGGACGCGGCCAGCTTTCCTTCCAGCTGCGCCGTGGTCAGCGCTTTGAATTCCTTCAGGGTCTCGCCCGTCGTGGGATTGATCGATGCAATTGCCATCACTCAATCAACCTTGGCTCGCGCCGGAGACAAGGAGGCGCGGGCAAAAGGGTCGTTGCCACTCTCGCGCAGGCGCACGAATCTCCACCATGAGATTCATCTCCTGCGCGTGCGGCCTCTTCTTCGTCTCGACCATTCTTCACGCCGACCCAAGTGCCTCGCCCGCGCCCGCCAGCCCCATCTCCGCCGCGCGCATCAAAGCCGATGTGGAGAAGCTTTCCTCCGATGAATTCCTCGGCCGCGGCCCGGGCGAAGAAGGCGAGAAGAAAACCATCGCCTACCTCGCGCAGGCTTTCGAGAAAGCCGGGCTCGAGCCCGGGGGCGAAAATGGCACCTGGTTCCAGGAAGTCCCGCTCGTCCGGCTCGATCGCCAACCCGGCGCCAGCCTTTCGCTCAAGGTCGGCGCCAAAGAAACGCCGCTCGTGCTCGGGCGCGACGCCTCCCTCTCCTTGCGCAATGCCGGCAGCACGTCGCTCAAGGACGCGCCGCTCGTCTTTGCCGGCTACGGCGTGGTCGATTCCGGCAAAGGCTGGAACGCCTACGAAGGCATCGACATGAAAGGCAAGATCGCCGTCATCCTCGCCAATGACCCCGACTTCGAAGGCGGCCGCGATCTCGGGTTCGAGGGTCGTCGCATGGCTTACGCCGGTCGTTCCGGGGCCAAGTTTGAAGCCGCCGCCAACGCCGGCGCCGCCGGTCTCGTCATCATCCACGAAGAAGCCGCCGCCAGTTATCCTTTCTCCCAGCTCGGGAGCGGCGATGCCCTGCCCACGATGGTCTATGCTCCGCTCACCCCTTCCGCCATCCAATTCAGCAGTTGGATCACGCTCGACGTCGCACAGGATCTTCTCGCCAGGATCGGCCTTAAGTTGGACGAGTTGAAAACCAAGTCTCGCGATCCCGCCTTTCGCGCCTTTGCGATGAAAGACGCCACCCTCTCCGCCGCGGGCGAAATCAAAGCCACTCCCTTCAAGAGCCACAACGTTCTCGCCCAGCTCAAGGGTAGAGACCGGCCTAACGAGTATATCCTTTACGGCGCGCATTGGGACGCGAACGGACAGAACGGACCGGACAAAACCGGTGACGGCATCCGCAACGGCGCGGTCGATAACGCCACCGGCACCGCCGAAGTGCTCGAGCTGGCCCGCGCCTTCAAGAACGGGCCGCAGCCCGCCCGCACCGTCCTCTTCGCCGCCTGGGCCGCGGAAGAGAAGGGACTGCTCGGTTCCGAGTATTACGCCAGCCATCCGCTCCATCCCCTCGCCCGCTTCGCCGGTGTCATTAATCTCGACCCGCATGTCGTTCTCCCCGCCGCGCGCGACATCGAGCTCATCGGGGTCGGTCGCACCTCCCTCGAGGACGACTTCGCCCGCATCGCGAAAGCGCAAAACCTTCGTGTCACCCCCGAGCCCAATCCCGAAGCGGGCTGGTATTTCCGCTCCGATCATTATCCGTTTGCCAAGCGCGGCGTCCCTGTCCTCGCCTTCCGCGCCGGGCGCGACCTGGTCGATGGCGGCACCGCCGCCGGGCAGAAGATCGTCTCCGCCTATAACACCGACTGCTATCACCAACCCTGCGACCAGTTCGACTCGAAATGGACCTTCGCCGGCACCGTCCAGGAAGCCCGTGTCGCCTTTTCGTTAGGCAAGGAACTGGCGAACTCTACCGCGTGGCCCGATTGGAAAGACGGGAGCGAATACAAACCGCTCCGCGCTCAAAGCGAAGCCGAACGCGCCAAGGCCCAGGCTCCTCTCGAGTAAGAGACAGACGGCCGGTCGGCCTTTAGGGCCGGGGTCGCAGGCCGATTTCCGCGCTGTTCAGGGCGCCATGATCGACGGCAGGCGCCGAGCCGTCGGCGCTCTGCCCCGGAGCATTGCCGAAATAACCGGCTGCAACCAGCACCGTGCCGTCGTTCAGCAACGTCGCCGTGTGCTGAGCGCGACCCGTGAGAAGACTGCCGGCCGACGACCATTTCCCACCCGCCGGATCGTAAAATTCCGCGGTCGGAGTCGGGCCGCCCTGCCCTCCCGTGACGAGGACCTTTCCGCTCGGCATCAAGGTCGCAGTATGCTGAGCGCGCGCGGTGGCGAGATTGCCAGTCGTCGTGAAGATTCCAAGCGCCGGATCGTAGATTTCCGAACTCTTTAGGAGCCGCAGGTCAGGATCCAATCCACCGGCGATCAACACCCGGCCGTCATTCAATAAAGTCGCGGTGTGCCGGAAACGCGCCATTCTCATGTTGCCGGTCAACGTCCATAGGCCGGTGGCCGGATCGTAAATCTCCGCCGTGTTTCCGAAGCCGCCGGCCACCAGCACCCTGCCGTCATTCAGCAACGTGGCGCTGTGCCGATAACGGGCGTTCACCAGACGGCCGGTCGGCGTCCACCCTCCGGTCGCCGGATCGTAAATCTCCGCGCTCGCCAGCGAAACGCCGCTTTTGGAACCGGCGGCGACCAGCACTCGCCCATCCGGCAACAATGTCGCGGTGTGAAGAAAGCGGGCCGCGGCCAGGCTACCGGTCTGCGAAAAGATCCCCAAGGCAGGGTCATAAAGTTCCGCCGAGGCGAGAACCGCTCTATTGCCGGATCCAGCCGCAATCAACACTTTGCCGTCGGGCAATAACGTCGCGGTGTGACGATAGCGCCCGGTGATGCAGTTCCCGCCCGGCGACCAGGAGGTAGTCGCCGGATTGTAAATCTCGGCGTTCGCGTAAGTCGTACTGCCATCCGCGCCGCCGGTCACCAGCACTCTGCCGTCGGGCAGGAGCGTGGCGGCGTGGGTCGCCCGCGCGGTGGAGAGAAACGCGGTGTTTTGAAATTCAAAAGCAGCGCCCGCACAGGGCTGCACCATCAGGCCGAGGCCACAGAGAAAGAGCGGGAGCGCGATTCGTTTTGACAGAGTCGTGCTCGTGGTTTGCAGTCGCGTCATAAAGTAGAATTCTTTGGGTTATCTTTGTTTGGGGGTGATTGGTTAAGTGCAGCAACGGTCCAGCTGGACGAGAGTCGTATCGATCTGCCCCTGTTTTGTAAAGAATAATTCGCGCGCCCCGGTTGGCCTCGCGCCATGCGACGCGCCTAACGGTCTCCTTCTCAACAGGTTCCTTGACACCCGGCCGGTTTCCCGGCACAACCCTCCACCTCATGTCTTTTTCCTCGGGAGACGCGTCTCACTCTTGTTCTTACTAGCTTCGTTAGCGGAGGGGCAGGCTCTCTAGGGCCTGAGGCCGGAAATAACCGCAGAGTGCGCGGAGGACGCAGAGTGGGTGAGACAGTAACACTTCGCCTAACGTTCTCCCCCTCGCAGTTTGATCGCCGTAACTTCAGGCCGGCCGGCCTAACTACTTGCGCCGCTTATCCGGCTCTTTCGCGACGCCTTTGAACTTCTTGCCGTCGCTCTTCACGTCCATGAATTCACCGCGCTTCTTGCTGCCCGGCGTTTCATTCCGCTTTGTCCAGTCGCCCGTGACTGGGTTCTTGATTTGGGTCCGGTCAGTTACCGCCCCTTTGCGAAATCCTTTTCCTGTATCTTTAGCCATGTTGATGATCTTCTGGTTTACAATTCCCGCGCCCGCACGAAAATGCGTGCCTCCGGTTGAGGGAGATGGCTGCCTGCCGCGCAGCCATCTCCACATCACACCCAAGCCTATTCCGCGTCCACGTTGATTGTCTCGGCGAGCTTCGTCAGCTTTTTGTCCGTCGCGCCTTCTTCGTCGAGAGTTTTCTGGAGCAACTTCGCATTTGTTTTATCGCCAAGGAGATTGGCATAAGTCCGAGCCGTGCCGTAGCCGGCCATCTCGTAATGCTCTACGCGCTGGGCCGCGGTGATCAGGCCGGCGTCGCGCACATCTTCATCGGCATCTTCCTCGATCATTTCCTGGCCTTCCTTGATCACGCCCTCCATCCCTTTGCATTTCGGTCCGCGAGTCGTTTCGTCGTGGCTCTTGAGGATTTTTTCGAGGCGCGCGGCATGTTCTTTCGTCTCTTCGAGATGCTTCTTGAAGCCCTCTGCGAGTTTGGGGTGAGAAGCGGCCTTCACCATTTTAGGCAGCGCTTTGATGATTTGGTTTTCCGCGCTGTAAAGGTCTTTCAGCTCGTGAATGTAAAGGTCTTTTAAGGTTTCAAGTTTCATTGCCATAAGATCGCAAGTGGCGATGCGATCAGTCGCATTGTCGCCAAGCTTTTTTTAGTTTTTCTTGCAAGAAGCGAACCTGCAGAAACAACACGCCAGTCGGCTGTCGCGCGTCGTCAGAGCTTTCTCGTCCAAGCCACGCCCGAACCGCTCCTCATCTGCAAAGCAAAGAGATGGCCGAATTCCGGGGAGCGCGACTGGGGCAATCCAGCCCGATTCAATTTCAACTTCACGATAACGATTGACTCGAACTTTACGCGAAGACGCGTCCAGCAGAGCCCCTTTCTAATTCCAGTCCAGCCCGGCTCCTGAACCGTGACGGCGTCGTGTCCCGCGAACGCGTGGCGCATCTGTGCGGGAAGGCATTCGTCGAGCAGAATCCTCCGCCATCGTGAATGTCGCCTTTGAGCGAGCACCGTGGCAGTGTCCGATAAGTGGTTCTGAGGCGGTCCACGCCATCGTCCGCCGAGCAGAAGCTTAACTCACGAGAAAGCCATCATGGAAATCACACGAATTGCCTCTCAACCGTCAAGCAAAGGACCAGCCGACTGGTTTACCGGCGCAGTGCGCATCGACTCTCCGTTTCAGGCGAACGCGCCCGCGCGGGTCGGCGGCGCCACCGTCACCTTCGAACCGGGTGCACGCACCGCCTGGCATACACATCCGTTAGGCCAGACGCTCCTCGTCACCGCCGGGGCCGGACGAGTGCAGCGCGAGGGCGGACCGATCGAGGAAATCCGGCCAGGCGACATCGTCTGGTTCGAGCCGGGCGAGAAGCACTGGCATGGTGCATCCCCCACCACCGCGATGACACACATTGCGATTGCCGAAACCCTCGACGGAAAAGTCGTCGAATGGATGGAGCAGGTCAGTGACGAACAATACGGCAATTGATATAGCAGCCAATGTCCTCCCGACCGGCATATCGCCGCTGCAATTCGGTTGCCTGACCGCTTCACGCTTTCTCTAACTGAACCGCGAAGCGCTGGTCGGGAACCCGAAGCGCCTCGTTTCGCTCAGAGCCGGTGGAAAACGTGCCGCGGGCGCCGGACGCCCTTTCATTCCTGGCCATCGGGAAGGCGGCAAATCGTCCATCCCCATGGTGGAACCGACCAAGACAAGCGAGAAAGACAAACTGACACTTTCTTCTCCTTCCCTTTTCAGTCCTGCCGTTGACAGCGGGGCCCAGCCAGCGACGTTCGCCCAACATGGGCGACAAATCTCCGAAGGCGAACCAGAAACATAAGGCGCAGCAAAAGGGCAAAGCTGCGGGCGCGGCGCAAAAGAAAAACACAGCTGCGGCCGCGAAGTCGGCCCAGAAACCGAAGAGATAAGCTTTGGCCAGACCTAATTACTCCGGCGAAAAGCGCCGCAAAGAACTGGAGAAACAGAAGAAAAAGGAAGCGAAGAAACAGCGCAAGCTGGAGAACGCTGCCAACCCTCCCCCCGAGGACGCCACCGCCGAAGGCGACGAGCAACCGCCCGCGGAGTCGGCGGTCTAGACGCCTAACGTCCGGTCATCGCCTTCCCCTCTCGGGGTTACGGGCACCTTGCACGTATCATTGTGTTGCCCACCCACGCAGACCTGCTTGCCCGGTGAACATTGGTGCTTCAACCCCATGTTAACCTGCCTGCCTGGCAAGCATTCGTGTTTGCCTCCCATGTTAACTTGCTTGCCCTCCCAACATCGTTGTGTTGCCCACCCATGTGAGTTTGCTTTTCTCAAGATTTTGATCGCCGGAGGCCCCGCCACACCAAAAAAAGGGCGCGACGAACGCAGCCACGCCCCCGACCGCATCCAAGAAAGCGGCCTCCTCATCGACCACTCGAATTCGACGAACGGCTCGCCCCGACGGAGCGCCGCGACGCGTCCGTAAGCCCCCGGAACTCTCGCGCGAGAGATTGGGATGCTTGCAGATTGATGCCTGAAAGAGTATCAGTTGTATTGTAACGCGAGTTCTAATTTCGAAAGAAAACTATAAAGGAATTCGCGCCACTGATTTGGAGTTCTTATAGTGAGTTAGCAAAAGGAGGAAAAATGTACGCAAAGGTTCGGATGATTAGTTGGTATCTTTTGGTGAGTTGTGGGTTAACACTTATATCGTTTGTCCACGCTTCGTCACTGCCTGCCGACGGTGGGGAGCCGGGAAAAGCATACAAGGCCTGTGTTGATGCAGTCGCCAAGCCCGATAAGGCTGCGGCGGTTTCGCTTTGTTTTGCAAAGGACGATCCGTGGATCAAAAAGACGAATATCGATTATTTTACGAATGAGACTTTCCAAGTCGCAGTTCGGATTGAATGGCCCGCTCTTCGGTTAATCGATGTTAAGATCACCGGCGGACAGCTAACTGGCGATGATGCCGAGATTTCTGTTCAGGGAACTATGCTGCTTCAGCGGGAGGAGCCTACGGGTGATATCGTGGAAGTGGACCGTTATCCCGTCAAAGGAACTGTAAAGCTTCAGCGCAAGGATGGCGTCTGGCGCTATGGCGGAACAGAAAAACTTGAAAGATAAAGATTAGTCAAAGCGCTGCCACTTGAAGTCCAAAGGGGAAATGGGGGCAGCCTAGCAGACTGTCGAAAAACTCTCCGGGGAAGAATTCTTCCACAGATTTCGCAGATTCCACAGAGAGCAGTTTCGAAAAATCTGTGCTCATCGGTGCAATCTGTGGACTATTTCAACAGTCTGCTACTCATTACTTTTAACAGTTCGCGACGCGTCTTCCGGCAGCGCGACAAACGTTCGATCCGTCGCACTGTAGTTGCAGGGCTGCGTTACGGGTGGACCTTTCCTGCGACTCCTGAAGAAAAAGCATGACTTCGCCACGCGCGTCACCCACGCCGCTCTTCTGGAACCCCTCCAAATCGCACATGAAGATTGAGCCAATCCGCGAGTTTCCGCGCTTCAACGCGGGGTTTTTCGCTCGATCAGATGACTTCGTTGCCTTCCGCGATCTGCCCGAGCCGGAGAAAGGTCTTAACCAACTAACCCTCGTCGCACACGGTCATTTCGGGATAGCGCTTGAACCACTTGCCATCTGGAACGTCGGGGCCGGTTTCCAGCCAGGTCGCGAACAGGACGAGTTGGGAATCTCCCGCTCGTCCACGCGGAGCCATAAATGCTCCAGCAGCGCTTTGGGGACGCCGCGACGGCGAATCCTATGCATCCGACTTCCCGCCGTAGAACCCGCGCGTGAGTTCTTCGCGAATCTTGAGTTTTTCGACGGGATCCGAGGCTTCGATCATGCGTTTGGCGAGCGCTCCCAGTTCTTTCCCGCTCAACATGCGCTCCGCGTCCAGGCGATAGGCAAACTGGATCACCTCCGCTTGTTCGGTCGGTGTCAGCTGCTGGATTTCTTCGATGCCTGAGTCGCACTCACGCGACGAAGATAGACGCAAAGCCGCGGCGAACTCAACTTCGATTCCTGCTGCTCGGATGAGGCCAAATGTTGATTGCAAAGATGCCTCCTCGGGCGAATCAACTCGCGGAAATCGCGGAGTCGAGTTTGCCGGAGTCGGAGGCCGAAGGCGCGGCGCTTTCTCGTGGGTTCGCCGCGGTGAGCCTGGGGCGAATCCATGCCGGCGCCACGGCGGGCTGACTTTGGTCGTCCCTCCAGTATTTTCTTTTCCGGCGGAGCGGCGGCATATTGTTGGCGTGACTGCGGCGGATCGATCGATCGTCCTGATCGGCTTCATGGGCACCGGCAAGTCGTCGGTCGGCCGGAGGCTGGCGCACGAAACCGGTTGGCCGCGCTTTGATACCGACCAGATGATTGCGACCGCGCTCGGGATGTCGATTACGAAGATCTTCGCCAAAATCGGGGAGGAAGATTTCCGGGACGAGGAGAGCGTCGTGCTGGAGAAACTCGATGCCGACCAACCATCGATCATCGTGACCGGCGGCGGCGTGGTGCTGCGGCCGAAGAATGTGGCGCGCTTGCATGAACTTGGGACGGTTGTTTGTCTGACAGCGAATCTCCCGACGCTGCTGAAACGGCTGGCGCGCCGTTCGCATCGCCCGCTCCTCGAAACGGAGGATCGCGCGAGAACGGTGCAGGGTCTTCTCCGGGAGCGTCAAGCGCTCTACGAGCAGGCGGCGGATCTCACGATCGATACTTCTTCGCTCAGCCACGATCAGGTTGCGCAGTCGATCCGGGACATGCTGACGCCTGGAGCACAGCCAGAAGTGAAAACTGTCACCGAATCGTAATTTGCACCAGCGTTTCGAAGGAGGGAACGATCTTCACTATGCAAGAAACCATTAGCCAGCCGCCGATTAACAAGACTCGTTCCGAAATTTTCCTGAAAAATCACGTTCGATTGATAGTTGCGATTGGCCTGGCGCTCGCCACTTTTTGCGGGCCGAGCGCGTTGGCCGACTCCCGCAACTACCGCGGGGTCAAGATCACGACAGGTCAGAACGGCTTCGGCGGCACCATTGATCCGTACGATGAATTTGGCTCGGCTGTCGCGGGAATCGGTGACGTCGATGGCGACGGTGTGCCCGATATCGCAGTCGGTTCGCAGTGGGACGGCGATGGCGGGCTCCTACGAGGCGCCATTTGGATTATTTTTCTCAACCCCGATCGCAGCGTGCGGGCGGAACAAAAAATCTCCGGCACGGAGGGCAACCTCACCGGACTGGACGACTTCAGTTTTTTCGGCTCCTCGATCTCTTCGATTGGTGATCTCAACGGCGACGGAGTGCCGGATATCGCCGTGGGCGCTCCGGGAGCGAATGGCGTAGTCTGGATTTTGTTCCTGAATTCTGACGGGACGGTAAAGGCGCAGCAAAAAATCTCCGATACCGAGGGCGGCTTCACCGGCGATCTCGTTCCTGCCACTTCGTTAGGGGAGGGTCTCGGCTCGCTCGGCGATCTGGATGGCGACGGCGTGATCGATCTGTTGGTCGGGGCGCCGCTCGATGATGACGGTGGAGACGAGGGTGATCCTTTTGCCAACCTCGGCGCGGTTTATATCCTCTTTCTCAATGCCGATGGGACGGTGAAAAACACCCAAAAAATCTCACAAACCGAGGGCGGCTTCACGGGCACGCTCACCTTCATGGAGAACTTCGGCTTCGGCGCCGCCTCTGCCGGCGACGTCAATGGCGACGGCATCACCGATCTGATCGCCGGCACGCTCGATAGCAGCTCGGATCTTGGCATCCAAGGCGCTGTTTACATTGTCTTCCTCAACCGGACGGCACCGCGCAGGGACAGCAAAAAATTTCGGGCACAGAGGGCGGTTTTACCGGCGTGCTCGCACCGAACGAACTCTTCGGCTACGACGTTGCGCCGGTAGGCGATCTGGACGGCGACGGTGTGCCGGACGTCGCGGTCGGAGCGATTGGCGACAACGCGGGCGACGACGGCTCTGGCGCAGTTTGGATCCTGTTCCTGAACAGCGATGGAACGGTGAAGGGCTTCAAGAAAATTGCCGATCGACG
>JACCZO010000123.1 GCA_013695925.1 Chthoniobacterales bacterium | reverse complement strand
GCCCTAGCAGGCGTCGAGCCAGAAACATCGCAGTCAATTAAGCCGCGAGAGCGAGATCTTGGTGATCTGCATTTATTTTTTTTGGTCCGGATTTTAACGAGGCCAACGAACCATCCTCGACATGCCGCCTGCGCTTCAAACAATCAGTCGAAACCAGTACGCCCCCGTCTTTGGGAGGCGAACACTCTACCAAATTCACTCCCGAATTCAATCCCCCTCACCGCTTCCCTAAACTCGTGCTCCTGCTCGTGATCGTGCTCGTGATCGATCAGACGAGGACGAGGACGAGGACGAGGACGAGGAATTTAGAACTGATTGCACCCGATGCGGAGCCGACGACCGAACCAAAAGGACACATCAACCAGGAGAAAAACATCATGGCAAAAGTATTAAAAGTCATCGAACTGCTCGCGCAGTCGGATAAAAGCTGGGAAGACGCCGCTCAAAGCGCGGTCAAGGAAGCCTCCAAAACGCTGCGGGGCGTGCGGTCGATTTACATCAAGAATTTCGAAGCCTCGGTCGAGAACGGCAAGGTGAGGCAGTATCGCGTGAACGCGAAAGTGAGCTTCGATCTCGATCCGGCCCGTGATGGTAAAGGCCGGCGTCGGAAAAAATAACGGCAGCCGAGCGCCGCGCTGCCAGGATCAACCGGGCACGTGATCTTTCAATTCGGTACCGCCATCGGCTCGCGCGCAGTGGGCGCAGCAGTAAATGCGATCGCCTTCCTGCACATCGTGGCCGATGACGCGGCAGCCGCACTGAGTGCACTTGGGCGCGAGGGCATGGATGGCGCACTCGAAGCTGTCGAAAACATGCTTCTTGCCTTCCATGATCACTTCAAACGCTTTCTCATAATCGTTTCCGCAAACTTCGCATTGAGCCATATCATTAGTTCGCGCGCAGCAAGCGCAATGGCCGGCAAAAGCTCACACCAATCCGCCCTCGTCCGCTGCCCCTTCTACTCTTTGCTCCTGCTCCTGCTCCTAATCTTTCCCGCCTTCATCTCCTTCATCGGAGCAGGAACAGGAGCAGGAGCAGGATTTCCGGTCAGCTGCTCGACCCGCGAATACATCTCGAAATAAATCCGCTCCAGCGCGGCCGCCGGATCTTCCAGCATCATGCTCTCCTTGATCTTGCTCGCGTAGATCGGAAACGAAAAGGGCGAGACGACCGGCAACTCGCGCAAGGTCCATTGGTAGCCCTGGACGTCATCGAGAAAGGAATAGGCGGTCTCGGCGTCGAGAAAGGTGTGCGTCGCCTGCCGATACGCTTCCTCGAGCAGCGGATGGTCCGGTTCGTGTTGTTCGAGCACGCGAAACAGAACTTCCGAACTCCAACTGAGCTGGCGCGGCTTTCGTTCCCGCCCGGGCAGATTGCGCGGCACCATCAAACCAGTCTGTGCCACCCCGCGAAACTGCCATTTCACCAACTCGGACCCGCGCAGCGCAGCGTGCAAATCCTCTTCCGCTTGCGCGCGCCGAAAGCAGCCTTTCCATTGCGCGAGCGGCAGCTCCTGGAAGCGGCGCAGGGTGAGGAGAAATCCGTAGTCATCAATCGTGACCAGCGCGTTGCCGCCGATCCTATCGCGCACCCGCAAGGCAACGATGCGTGAAAGGGCGTCATTCGCGCTCCGCCCGATGAGCGCGTGGAAAAAGTAGTGGGAAAAATCGTCTTCCCGATAGAGATCGATCAAAAGTTTGCCCACCACCGGAATTTCGGAAATGGCCAGCTGGGCGCGGAAAAATTCCACGATCGGCTGTGCGTTCGCGATCGAGATTTGATACGACTCAACCAGCCAATCGATCGCCTCCGCATCGGGTCCGGTGCGGAGGCGGTCGTTCAACTCGGCGCGCAGGTCGCGCACTGCCCTGGCCAGGCCGGAAGTGAGCGGCATCTTGGCCGCGTTCCAGCGCGGGATGGTCGGGAGGTGACCATCGGCCCGCTCGACATAAGCTTCCTGCACCCCGGTGTCGATCAGCCTGACGACGCGTCCACCCAGGACAAAAAGGTCGCCGACCTGAAGTTGCTTGATGAAGCCCTCTTCCACCGAACCGAGCCGGCGCCGTCCGAGCAGCACACTGACGAATCCTTCCGAAACGATCGTCCCGATATTGACCAGGAACTCGCGCGTGACCCGCGGATGCGCGAGCGAAATCATTCCCTCCACGATCGCGATCTTGCCGAAGAGTCCGGTGTATTGGCGCTGCAGCGATTCGCCGCCGCCGATCAGGTATTCGAGGACGTGCTCGAACTCGTCCCGCTCCAACGCACGGAAAGGATAGGCCCGCCTGACGATCGCAAAGGCATCCTCGACCGCGATCGGGGCCAGCGCGGCCATCCCCACGATGTGCTGGGCGAGGACGTCGTTAGGCTTTTCCAGCACCTGGATCGGATCGAGGACCGCTTCCCGGACGAGTTGCGCGGTCGCGGTCGCTTCCACCAGGTCGTTGATGTTGGTCGCAACGAGCACGCCGTGGCTGCTCTTGTTCAACGAATGCCCAGAGCGGCCGATCCGCTGAATCGCGCGCGACACTCCTTTCGGTGTCGCCACCATCACGACGAGGTCGACCGCTCCGATGTCGATGCCCAGCTCGAGACTGGTCGAGCAAACCACCGCACGCAGCTCACCGTTTTTGAGCCGGTCTTCTACTTCCAACCGGACGCTGCGGTCGAGCGAGGCGTGGTGGGTCTCGATCTGGTTCGCGAGTTCGGGCAGGAGTTCCTTGAGCCGCAACCCGAGCTGCTCGGCGGCCGAGCGCACATTGGTAAAAACGATGACCGAGCGGCGGGAACGGATCAGCTCAGCCAGCTCCGCGTAAAGGCGGATGCCGGTGT
>JACCZO010000113.1 GCA_013695925.1 Chthoniobacterales bacterium | reverse complement strand
CAGGTCGCCCTGGGAAGTTTTGTATTTGAAATAGAGATCGGTCAGCTTCGGGAAATCGGCCTTCTCCACTTCGATCCGGGCGCTGTAATGCCGATCGTTCCTGGCTAACGAAATGTCGGCGCTGCCGGCCAGGTCGCCGGAAAATAATTTTCCTTTCAGCCCCAGGATCTGCAGGCGGTCGTCGGTGAAAAGCAACTGACCGGCAATCCGGTCGAAGGGCAGCACCTTGTCGAGAAAAGTGTAATCCATCCCGCCGGGGGCATCGACGTCGAGCTGAAGATGAGTCTGCTTGCCCGCGCCAAACTGCACGACCCCGCTTGCCTTGACGTGCGGAGTGGCATGGAAACGATAGGGCACGACGTGTTCCCAGAAGCGGGGCTCGATCCAGATGATGGCCTCGGCCGGGTTCAGAGTCGTCTCCACATTCGTTAGGCGGAGTTCGTGTTTGCGGGAGTCGTAGGCGAAGGAGCCTGTCCCGCTCCCTTCGTCCCGCGTCACCCGAAAATCATCGAGCGCAAGAATTCCATCGCCGAAGCGCAGGTTTGCGCTCGCGCTGTTCATCCATACCCCACGAAAGCGCGTCCGCCCCAAGGCAAGCGTGCCTTCCCCCTTCCAGGTCGCCGGGTCGCGGCTCGTGCCGTGCACGCTGAGATGAATGTTAGGGGAACGCTGCCAGCCCCACTCGCGCAGAAATGGCCGGACCTTTTCCGGGAAGATCGGCTCGAAGGCGACCGGGAGGAGCGAGCTGTCGAGGTTCAGTCGAAAGTCGTTAGGCGCGTCGAAGAGATCGGCATTCAACTGCCCGCTCCGATGCCGCAAGCGGATGTCGCGCAGCATGGTGCGCCCGCCGTCCCAGGCGAAATCGCAGGTCGCGCCCTCAAACTCGGTCGCGCGCCAGGAAAATTTCTCGACCGCAAACTTGCCCACGACTTCGTATTTTTTTTCCGGCGCGCCGATGGTTGCAAAGCCCGAGGCTTCGATCTGAGGCGGCGAATGGAAGTTCGCGTCCTGCAAGATCGCGCCCAGACCAAAGCTGCCTAACAATGGCTGGAGAGCGATGCTGCTCCGCACCTGGAAGGTGGCTTGGCGACTGGCCCGACTCCAGCTCGCGCCGCCCGCGAAATGTCCGCTCGCATCGCTCCATTCCAGTCGCGGAATGGTGCAGGCGTGATCTTTCCATTCCGCAGCGAGATAGAAATCATGCGCCTCATAAGCGCCGCGCACGATCTGGCTGCCGCGCAGCGTGGCCTCGACATGCGCATCCTCCAACTGGGAGAGATCGCCGGAGAATTTCACCTGCAATTCCGGCGCCGCCCCAGGGTAATGAAAACCCTGCAGCAGGGTGACGAGGTTTTGCAAAAGGCGCAGCCGGCGGGCTGTTTCCTCGGGCGACTCGGCCGGCGAGGGCTGATAATCTGCGCGCTTGATCAACTGGCCACTGGCCGAAATGCGCACCCCACAAAAGATCCCTTCCGCCTGGCTCACTTCGATCCGTTCCGGTGGAAAATAAACGTGGGCCCGGAAACGTTTCAGCTCGGCGTTGGAGACCTGACCCGCGACCCGAGGGAGCGGGATGGTCAGGTCGCCGTTGCGGATGTCGAGCGCGTTGAGGAAGGGCTGCTGATGGAGGAGCGCCGCGTAATTAATATCGAGCGAGATCTCGCTCACGAGCGCGAGGGTCTTCTCGCGTTTTTTGTAATCGTAAATCCGGACATCGCGCGCGATCAGGCCGCGGAAGGGATCGAGCGTGAGGCGACGGACGGAAGCTTCGACGCCGCGTTTGTGCAGCTCCTCGACGACCTTGTTTCGCCAGTTTCGGCTGAAGCCTTTTCTGGCCAGATACCATCCGCCAGCCGCGAGGCCGCCGAGGATGAGAAGAATCGTCAGGCGAAGGAGGGAGCGGGCGACGCGGACACGAGCGGGGTGGCGGACGCGTCCGCGATGGAGTCGCGGTCGCGGCGGCGGTTCGCTGGCCACGGTAGAGGGCATGCAGATTCCTAAGGGTAGTGCGGGGGAATTCAAGCCTGTAGACGCCTCCCTCTGGGAGGCGCGAGACTGGTATGGTTTCCGAGCTGCACCGGCGAGCGCGGCGCAGACCCGCGCTTCGCAGAGCGAAGCGTCTACATGGCTTCATTGAAACGTTGAACGTTGAACGTTGAACGTTGAACGTTCTCCCGCAAAGCCCATGGCCATTTCCGACCTGCCCGCCGTCAACGCTTCGTTGAACGCCATCAGCACCATCTTCATCTCGTTAGGCTGGTGGTTTATCCGGCGCGGGTTTTGGCGCCAGCACATCGCCTGCATGATCACGGCGCTGGTTTCCTCTGCGCTCTTTCTCACCGGCTACCTCGTCTATCACGCGCACGTCGGCGAAAAATCCTCCGGCTACACCGGGCTGATCGCGTGGTTTTATTTCCCGATGCTTGCCTCCCATATCCTCCTCGCCTTCGTCACTCTGCCGCTGGTAATTCTGACCCTGATCCCGGTCTTTCGACGGCGCTGGGATCGACACCGGCGGATCGCGAAATGGACGATGCCGATCTGGCTTTACGTCTCGGTCACCGGGGTGCTGGTTTATTTCATCCTCTACCAATGGTTCCCGCCGGCCAGTCTTGCACTCGGGCGCTAGTTGATGTTTGATCAGGCACGCCCAACGAACTCGGGCAGATTATGGTGACGATCGCGACCTACAACGAGCCGGCAAAGGCGAAACGACTGAAGGAGAGATTGCAGGAGGCCGGGGTGAAGGCCGATCTGCATAACGAAGCCAACCTTCAGACCTTCGCCTTCATGTCCAAGCCGCAGGCCAACGCCAAGGTGATGGTTGCGGAGGAAGATTTCGATCGGGCCCAGGCCCTGCTGGTGGAATGGGAAGCAGCCGATCCCGAGATCGGCGCGCTCCGTTGTCCGCAATGCAATTCGCCCCGGATCGAATACCCCCAACTGACGCGCAAATTCCTGACCCCGGCGCTCGCTGGGATTCTTTTCGCGCTCAAGATTTTTCCAAAGGAATTCTATTGTCAGGATTGCCATTTTACCTGGATGAATGAACCGGAACTTCCGCGCTACCGTTTTTGGAACCGGTTTTTTTCCGGCCCGGAAAGCGAAGGTTCAGGCGATCGCAGTTAGTCGCCCAGCGATCTTCGTCCTGGCGGCAGGCCGTGGCGCGAGAAGCCGGCCCTCGATTGCTCGATGAAATGGTTGTTCGCTTTGCTGCTCGCCGTGTTGATTTTCGGCGGCGCCGCGCTCTTTAGTTACAAGATCTTTATCCGTCCGGAAATGGTCATGCGCGCGGAGCGCAAAGCGGTCGCCACGCCGGTCCCGACGCCGGATATCAGCCTGCCGGAATTCAAAGCGGCAGAAAAATTGAAGAACGAAGGCAAGCTGCTCGAGGCGCGCGCCGCGCTCACGGCTTTTATCCAAAAATATCCCAGCGGCCTGCATGTCGGCGAAGCGCAGGACCTGCTCGGTGAAGCGAACGTCCGCATCCTCCTCTCCGATTATCCGGCGCCGGAAAAGGAGGAATACACGGTGCGCAGCGGGGACGTGCTGGCACGGATCGCGAGCAAGTTCAAGACGACGCCGGAATTGATCATGCGGACCAATAACCTGAGCGGCACGATGCTCCGGATCGGACAGAAATTACACCTCTCGCGCCCGGAATTTTCCGTCCTCATCCAGCGCAACGCCAAGCTCCTCTATCTGCTCGATCGCGATCATTTCTTTAAGCGGTATCACATTCTGGATGAGAAACTGCCCGGCAATCCGCCGGCAAAAATCAACACCCGCGTGGCCGAGATCATGGCCTGGAAGAACGGTAAACGCGTCGGCCTGGCGAGCCCGCAATTCCTCAACAGCACGCGCTGGATCCGGCTTGCCACGCCCGGTTACGTGATTTATTCCGAACCGGATGATGCCCACCAGATCCTCGATATTCCGCCGCCCGGCGAGGGTTTCGGCATGGCGGCTTCCGAAGTGGAAGAATTGAGCAGCCTTGTAAACCCGAAAACGGCTGTCACGATTGTGCAGTGAACCGTGAAGCGTCATCCGTTAAATTCACGATTCCCGGTTTAGATCATCATGGATTCGCAACCGCTCGACTTTGAAAAGCCGATCTTTGAGCTGCAGCGCCGGCTTCAGGAACTCAAGTCGCACTCCGACAAACACTCGATCGATTTCGATTCAGAAGTGGAATCGATGGAACTGAAGATCCGCGAAACTCGCCGGCAGATTTACGATAATCTGACCGCCTGGCAGCGGGTCCAGATCGCCCGCCATGTGCAGCGACCGTTCGCGCTCGATTACATCGGCCGCTGTTTCACCGAATGGGTGGAGCTCCACGGTGACCGCGTTTTCGGCGACGACAAGGCGATGCCTTGCGGGCTGGCCAAGCTCGGCCAGCAGCGTTGCGTGATGGTCACGCAACAAAAGGGGCGCGATACGAAGGAAAACGTGATGCGCAATTTCGGCTCCGCTTATCCGGAAGGTTATCGCAAGGCGCTGCGCATCATGCGGCTCGGAGAAAAATTTCAGCTCCCGGTGATCGCGTTGATCGATACCCCCGGCGCCTATCCCGGCATCGGTTCGGAAGAACGCCATATCGCCGAGGCGATCGCGGTCAACCTTCGGGAAATGATGGTGCTGCGCGTCCCGATCATCGCTTGCGTGATTGGCGAAGGCGGTTCCGGCGGCGCACTCGGAATCGGCGTGGCCGATCGCGTCCTCATTCTCGAGAACGCCTATTATTCGGTCATCAGCCCGGAAGCCTGCTCCGCCATTTTGTGGAAAGATCGCAAGCACGCACCGGAAGCGGCCGAGGCGCTCAAGCTCACTTCGCACGACCTGATGAAGCTCGGCGTGGTCGACGAGGTGGTGCCGGAACCCGAGGGCGGCGCGCATCGCGATCACGATCTGGCGGCCGCGAATCTCGGTGGAGCGCTGCGCCGGAACCTGAAGCTCGCCTTGGAAACGCCGATCGACGAGCTGCTCAAGGAGCGCTACGCGAAATTCCGCAAGCTCGGCAACTTCGCCGAACCGAAAACGAAGAACGGCGCCTAACGAAGCGCCGGCTCAAGCACCGGAGGGTGCGGCAGCGGTTCCTTCGCCCCGGGCGGAAGGGGCGGATAAAGGAAACGCAGCACCGCCTCGAAGCGCGCCGCCCATGCGCCTTCACTGTGATCGCCCCCTTCTACCTCGGTGTATCGCAGGTCGTCATCTACCCGCAAGCCTCGCTCGACCAGCCGGTTGCGCAGCTCTCGCGCCCGTTCCCAGCCGGGCTCACTCGTCCCGGTGTCGAGCCAGATCTTGAGCGGCGGTTTCCCTTTTCCCTTCTCGAGGATCCGGTAGATCGCGCAATCATCCCACCAGATCGAGGGGGACATAACCGCAAGCCGGTTAAAGGTCTGCGGAAACCAGAGCCCGAGGATGAGAGTGGCAAGTCCGCCTAACGACGACCCGCCCAGGCCGGTGAATTCCGCTTCCGGGCGCGTCCGGTAGGTGCGATCGATGAAAGGCTTGAGCTCGTCGCGCAAAAAGCACCCGTACTTTCTCAGCAGGCCGCGGCTGCGTTTTTTCCGCGAAGCCGTCGTCTCGATCACGCCACAGGTCGGCGCATATTCATGAATGCGTTTCTCGCCGATGTTCGCCACCGCCACGATAATGACTGGCTCGATCAGGCGCTTCTTCGTCAGGCGCTCGGCCGATTCGTCCGCCCCCCATTCCACGCCGGCAAAGGACGTGGCGGCGTCGAAGACATTTTGCCCGTCGTGCAGGTAGAGCACCGGGTAGCGGCGTTCCCGGGAGCGCCGGTAGTCGGGCGGCAGGTAAACCTGCACATCGCGCCGATTCCTCAGGATGCGCGCCTTGAATTGCGGATGCGACTGGATGTTGCCGGTTAAAGTGTGCTTTTCGTCCATCAAAGCCGGTTTTATCGGCGAGGAGAATCGTCTGCGCAAACTCCATAGGTCGCTCCCAGGCGCCGAAATTTAGCATCGCCAACCTGCCAGCCCTCGCTTTTATTCGGCCTCGCGCATGAACGAACGTTATCTCCGCTGGTTCACCCCGCATTTGAACCGCGATTTCGAGATGCTCGTTTTCGGCAACGGCGGCGGGCTCCCCCTCATTCTCTTCCCGACTTCTTTTGGCAATTTCCGTCAGTGTAAAGATTTCAACCTGGTCGACGCCTGCGCTGAGTTCGTCGAGACCGGCCACGTCACCATCTATTGCCCGGACGCGATCGATCTCGAAAGCTTCTACAACAAATCCATTCACCCGGCCGATCGGATGCGGACCCATAACGCCTACGAAAACGTCATCGTGCACGACGTGATGGATTTCGCGCGGCGCGAAGCCAATTGTCACCGGGTCGCGGTCTGCGGCGCGAGCCTCGGCGCTTATCACGCGGCCAACATCGCCTTTCGCCATCCGGATCTTGTCAGCCATCTCATCAGCCTGAGCGGCGCGTTCGAGATCAGCGATTTTTTCGACGGCTACCACGAGGAAAATATTTATTCCAACAGCCCCTACCAGTATCTCCCGAACATGCCCGACACCTGGCGATTCAATCACATGGGAATCATCATCGGGACCGGCGAATGGGATAATACCCGGCACGAAAGCCTCCGGTTGAGCGCGCTTTTGAACGAGAAAGGCATCCGCCACTGGTTCGATGATCGCAAATGGTGCGGGCACGACTGGAATTACTGGCGCGACATGTTGCCATACTACCTCACGACGATCTGAGA
>JACCZO010000109.1 GCA_013695925.1 Chthoniobacterales bacterium | reverse complement strand
CTCTGCATTCAACATATCGGCTGCGCGTTCTTGCATTCTCATGAGCTTTTTATCGGTTGCGGCCCGCCTGCGCCAGCGAATGGTGGCCACGCTCACCGTCGCGTAATCGATCCCTCCAGCCAGCTCGACCGTGGGGCTGCGGGCGACGGCGGTCATAGACCGCCGCTAAAGACGAATCAATCCGCCCTAACGAAGCACGGCGGGCTCGGCGTAGGCGGTGGTCTCGGCCATCACCTCGTCGGTCTGCGTGACTCGCACGACTTCTTCGATGGTCGTCTTGCCTTCCATGACACGGCGCCAGCCATCCTGGCGCAGAGTGAGCATGCCCTGGGCGACGGCCGCCTGTTTCAGCTCGCCACCATCGCGCTTCTGCATGATGAGACGCTTGAGTGGCTCGGTCACAACGCAGATTTCGTAGATCGCGAGCCGGCCCTGGTAGCCGGTTTGGCGGCAATTTTCGCAGCCCGATCCGCGCGGGAAAGTGACTCCGTTCTCGATCGGGAAATTAATTTCTTCGAGATACTCTTTCGGGTATTCGACCTTCTCCGCGCAATCCGGGCAGACCGTGCGGACGAGTCGTTGGGCAAGAAACGCTTTCACGACCGAGGCGAGAAGGAACGGCTCGACGTCCATGTCGAGCAACCGCGTGATGCCGCCGACGGCGTCGTTTGTGTGCAGAGTGCTGAAGACAAGGTGGCCGGTCATGGCTGCACGGATTGCGATGTCCGCGGTCTCGACGTCGCGAATTTCACCCACCATCACGACGTTCGGATCCTGGCGCAGAATGTGACGCAGGCCCTTGGCGAAAGTGAGGTCGATCTCCGGTTTGACATCGATCTGCGAGACGCCCGGCAGCCGATATTCGACCGGTTCCTCGATCGTAATGATGCGGCGTTGGACGGAGTTAATGCTGCTGAGGAAGCAATAAAGCGAAGTCGATTTGCCCGAACCGGTCGGCCCAGTGACGAGGACGATCCCGTTAGGCTGAGCGAGCAGCGCCTTCATGATGCGCGTCTGCTCCGGGCTCAGGTCGAGGCGTTCAAAGCCGAAGGCCTGTTCTTGATCGCGCGCGAGGAGACGCAGGCTGATCGATTCGCCGTTGACCGTCGGGATGGTGGAAACGCGCACGTCGATTGTTTGCTCGGCCGATTGGAGATTGATGCGGCCGTCCTGCGGCAAACGGCGCTCCGCGATGTCCATGTGGGCCATGACTTTCAAGCGCGAGATGATGGCCGATTGGAGGAGGCGCAATTGCGGCGGGACCGCGACCTCGTGCAGAATGCCATCGATCCGGTAACGAATGCGCAGGTCGTTCTCGAGCGGCTCGACGTGGATGTCGGTGGCGCGTTCGTGGATCGCTTCCCGGATGATCTGGTTGACGAACTTCACGACCGACGCTTCGGGATCGTCGGCGTTCAGGTCGGTGCTGGTCTCGATGTCCTGGAGCGCTTCGAAGGAGCGGTTGGTCTTGAGAATTTCGTCGAAGGTTTCCGCTCCGACGCCGTAAAGCGTTTTCATGGCGCGGAGGATTTGCGCGCGCGGGACAAGGACCCATTCGGCCGGCTTGTCGACTAACTGCGACGCGAGCTGGCGACCAGTCGAGTTAAACAAATCGTAGGTCGCGAGGACGACAGCGTTGTCCTTGATCTCGATCGGCAGGATGTGGTGCTGAAAAACGAACCGGCTCGGCAGGACGAGCAAGGTCGCGCGTTCGATATTCTTCGCGTCGATCGAAACGACCGGGACGCTGAAGAAATCGCCAATCGCCTTAAGGAAAAGTTGCTCGTCCACTTTCCCGGAGTTGAGGACGTCGGCCGTCCATGAACCGCCGTTGAGGTTGGCGGCGAGCGCGGTCGCCTCGTCGCGCGAAGGCACGCCGCTCGCAAGCAGGATGTCGACGAGTGATTTGGAAAGTGCGGGACTCACGGGCGGAGTTTACCAGAGGTGGAAAGGTTTGTCATCGCGGGAGCGTCGAGAATTCCTGGCGGTAGGGCGAGACTCAGTCGAGCGGGGCGGCGCTCTCTCGCTCGACGGAGTCTCGTCCTTCCAGCTACGGCAGATACAAGGCTCGGCGGACCCCGAGCGTCAATGTGCCGGTGACGCGCTGGGAGTAATTCTTCTGCATGCGCGCAATCGCGACGCTAACCCCGGCGGAGAAAACACCATCGACCGGGCCGCAATAGTAGCCGTGCCGATAGAGGGCGACCTGAAGCGCGCCGACGTAGGCCCGATCAGAAATCAGAGCATCGCCCGGAGTCAAATTATAGGGAAGCCGAAGCGGATGGCGCGGGGCGAAATCGGTCGTATTCAGCGCCGGGGCCTGGTGGAGGAGCCCGAAATCGTCGCGCGGAGCCAGGGGATCAATATAGAGAAAAATGTTGCCCGCCCGAGAAGAGACCGGCAACAGGCAAGCCAGGACTAGAAGCAGGATGAAGCCGCGGCGCATCATGAGGTCGTTCATTTTACCATCGGAAGATCCGGGGGCGGCAAAGCTTTTCCATCGATCACGGCCGGACAATCGGGACAATCATCCTCTTCCAGTTCGGGACCGAAATGCGTTTTGCCCTCCTGTTTTTCGCGCAGGCGATACATGTCGAGCTTCGTCAGGGTGACCTCGGGGCGCATGAGCACAATGAGCTCGTTGCGTTCCTTCGTTTTGGTCGTGTTGCTGAAAAGCGCCCCGATGACCGGAAGGCGATCCAGAATCGGGAAGCCGGTGCGCGCGCGGTCCTGGCGATCCATGATCAATCCGCCCAGAACCACGGTCGATCGGTTAGGCGCGGAGACAGTTGTCTTGATGTAGCGGGTGGCGATGTTCGGAATGTTGTTGTTATCGATCCTTGTCGTGCCCGCCACGCTGTCGACTTTCTGCAAAATATCGAGCGACACCTCCTTCTCCGAGTTGATTAGAGGAACGACCTCGAGTTGAAGAGCGACTTTCTTAAACTCGATGTTGGATTGCTGCGAGAGCCCGGTGTTGATCAGGCTCGTGCCGGTCGAAGCGCTCAAAGTGCTGACCGGGACGGGAATTTCCGTGCCGGAAGCGATGATCGCTTTCTTGTTGTTGCTCGTGAAAACGGTCGGGCGCGAAATGGTGCGGAAACGGCCGGTTGAATCGAGCGCCTTGACAATGGCGGCGAGGGTGTTTCCGGCCGCGACGTAGGCGGTCGCCTGCCCGCCGGGGAGGCTCGCAAAAGCTGGGAAAGTAATAAGACTCGCCGGATCGATGATCGGCGACCCGGTATAGCTCGCTCCGCCGCCCACCCCGATCGGCGCGCTGTTTCCGCTCAGATTGTTTTTCTTAAATTGCAGAAAATAATCGACCCCAAACTCTTCGTTATTTAAAAGGCGCAACTCCCCGATGACCGTGCTCAGCGCGACCTGCGGTGCTTTCACGTCCATCTCGTCGAGGATCTTGAAGACCTTGGCCACTACTTCGCGGGTGCCGAGGACGATGATGGCGTTGGCGCGCGCGTCGGCGATCAGCTTGGTATTGCCGACCGTGACCGACTGCGGCGTGGTGTCGGTCGGTTCGGTCGAGAGCTGCTCGCTGACCTGAAGGGTATTTTCGCTGCCGGTGCCGGTGTTGCTCGTGCTGTTGGGAAACTGATTGTTAGGCGAATTCTGGTTCCGGGGCTGATTGCGCTGATTTGGGTTTAACCCCTGCGCCCCTTCCTGACTCTGGTCACCCGGCTCGGTCAAGGCGTTGACCAGCACCGGGAGAACGTCGGCCGCCGCGATGTATTTCAAGGACCGCACCACCGGTTGGCCAAACTCGACGTTGGCGTCAAACTCGGCGATCAGCTTCTCGATGAACGGCAGATTGACCGGCCGGGTGATGACGTGGATGCGGTTGGTTCGGACATCGGCCTCGAGTTTGATTTTGCCCACGATGAGCGAATCCTCGGAGAGGACTGCTCCTCCCTCGTCCTCGGCCACCTGCTGCGGGTTGCCGGGCGGGATTACGCCGCGCACCCGGCGATTCACCGGTTGGTTAGGCTGATCGCCCTTGTCGAAGATCTCCTTCAACATGTCGACCACCTTCTGTGCGTCGGCCCGCTCGAGTTTAATGAAAATACTCGTCACTTCGGCCGGAGCGACGTCGATCTGCTCGACCATCTTCACCAGCTTGCGCAAGACGTCGGAACTTTGGGTGATAAGCAGGGCGGACGATTTGGGCAAAGCGAGAATCGGCGCCTGGCCGCCGATGCCGGCCAGATATTGCGAGAGGACCTGCTGCAATTCCTGCGGGTCGGCGTAACTCAGCCGGAAGAGGTAGCTCACCACCATCGCGCCCTGCGGCAGGTCGGCGGGATCGGAAATGATGGGCACCGCCGCCGCGCGCGGGTTCTTGTTTACCCCGATGACCTCGACGATGTCGCCGCCCACCGGAACGAGGGAGAACCCATTCAGGGCCAGGTTCATCTCGATGATGTTGATCGCTTCGGCGCGCGGGATTGGCTTGGCGATGAAAATGTTCACCTTCCCCTGGACGTTGTTGTCCATGACGAGCTTTTTGCCGGTCAGGTTTTCGTAGAGACGCAGGACGTCGAGCACGTCGCTGTTTGGGTATTGCATCGTCACCATGTCGACCGGGCGATGGTTCGCGCCGGGCCGGGCGGGCTGGTCGAGGGAGCGCGGCGGAACGAATGGAGTCGGGCCCGGCGTCTGACCCGAAGCCGTCACAGCGAGAATGAGTAAGGGAACGAGGCAGCAATAGAGGCGGCGAAGCACGGGCTGTATGTAATTGTTTCGCGAGCGAAGGTCAACCATATTGCCAAGGGAGAAGGCTCGACGGTAGTGTTGGTCAACTGTCCGTTGGGAGGTGGAAAGGATGAAGGCCAACCGGGGTTTACTTTGATTTTAGCTAAAGCGGTTTTTTGCCACCAGTGGGTCCAATTGTGCTGGTCGTTCTCTGCAACCAAAGGAGCTGGAGCAAGTGTTCAGCGCCGCGCTTGGTCCAACTGCGACCCTGGCGTTTAAAGCGGTACGCGATCTGCCCTTTCCTGGCGTTCCACCCTTGATCATGACAGCGCTTTGGCAAAGAACCTGTCGCCTTCCAATGCCGCCTTTCCTGGATGTTGTCTGGCGGCGGGCGCGAGAGTGGAACGCCAGATTCTTGCCTGAAGCGACCGGCGCCGGCGAAAGTTAGGCGTTGCACATCGCCCGCTCCGACGCTTTAACGAAGCACGCTCTCCATGTCCGACTACGACACTTTCACTCACGATGTGCTGGTCATCGGCGCCGGCGGCGCGGGCTTGCGCGCGGCCATCGAAGCTTCCGCCACCGGAGTGAAAGTCGGATGGTCTGCAAGTCATTGTTAGGCAAAGCGCATACCGTGATGGCGGAAGGCGGGATCGCGGCCGCGCTCGCCAACGTCGATGATCGCGACAACTGGCAGGTCCATTTCTCCGACACCATGCGCGGCGGGCAATACGTCAACAATTGGCGGATGGCGGAATTGCACGCGAAGGAAGCGCCCGCCCGGGTGCGCGAACTGGAGGCCTGGGGCGCGGCAGCCGCGGCAGGATGACCTGCGTCTCGGGATCGCGAAAGCGACAGTTGAATTCGAGCACTCGCGCGGTCTCAAACCGGGGAAGAGCAGCCCGGAGAAATGGATTTTCGCTTCCTGCAAACCGTGCAGGAGCGAGTGCAGAATCTTCTCCTCAAACTGTTTGGCCAGTTCCGTATCCCAGGCACCAGCCGGGCTGTAGGCGCCCATCCTCCGGTATTCGGACCCTCATTTCTCCTGCAGCCGCTTGTGATCGCAGGCCGTGCCCAGCAATTTATAATGCTCGCCCGCGCCTACTACAAATCTTTCTGGGCGGACCCGCCCGCCTGCACCGTCGGCGAACCGCGCAAAACCTACCTCGGGGAGCGTTCGTTCCCGCTCATCTTGCAGAACGTGCATCGCTATTTTCTCTACCTCGCGCTGCTCTTCATCCTCGTCCTCGCGCATGACGTCTGGAAAGCGCTCTGGTTCACCGATCCTGCGACCGGCCAGACTTCGTTCGGGTTGGGCGTGGGCACGCTCGTCCTTGCGATGAATGTCGTGCTCCTCGGCGGCTACACCTTTGGCTGTCATTCCCTGCGCCATCTCGTGGGCGGCTTCCTCGATCAATTTTCCAAATCGCCCACCGCGTATCGCGCCTACGCCTGCGTCGGATGTTTCAATAATCGGCACGGGCTTTGGGCCTGGATGAGTCTTTTCTGGGTCGCCTTCTCCGACATTTACATCCGGCTCTGCGCAGCAGGAATCTGGCACGACTGGCGGATTTTGTGAGTCTTCGCCAGCCAGCGGGGTGATCAACCTCTCCTGACGCGCTGCGGCGATCCAGGGCTCTTGCAGCGGGCGCAGGTCTGCCTCTTAAATCGATTTCAAATATTCGACGAGCGCCGTTTTCTCCTCGTCGGTTAACCCGAGCCCAAACGCTGTGTCGTAGTGATTAACGACATCGAGCAGGGTCGCAAAGCGTCCGTCGTGGTAGAAGCCGCCTTTATGGATCTTCTTGGTATCGAACAGAGCACGCAACGGTTCCGTGCGATAGCGATTGTCGGGCGCGCGACTGGCCTGGAAATCGTCGATCCCGATCTCATCGGCCTTATGCAGATTCCAGCCCGGCTCAGTGAAGATCGGCGGCACGTGGCAACTGGCGCAGTTGGCTTTGTTGTTAAAAATGCGCTCACCGCGCAGTGCCAGTTGACGATTGAAACTATTCGGCGGCGGCTTCGGCGTTGGGATTGCTAATTGATAAAACTGAAGGGCGGGCAGCTTCGCGGTGATCAGGTCTTTAGGGTCACGTTTATGACCAAAACGTTCTCGGGCCGCGATCGGATATTTCTCGGCATCGTCGAGCCGCGGGTCGAAAAACGTGCCTTGGCCATTCATTTCCAGGTTGGCGACAAAAGCGTTCCAGTAGGTGACGTTTCCCCACGATCCCGTCCAGGTATGATTGTTTACGCCAGTGAGGCCGAAAGCGGGAGGGATCAATGTCGCGGCGGGTTTTCCGTCCGGACGGAAAGCCTTCCCGTCCAAAAGGAGCTGGGCGTCGAATTTGCCCGGCCCCCAGCTGTTGAGCACTTGACGCACCGTCTCCTCGGGAACTCTGAGCAATTCCACATACGCGGTTAAATCGGGAGCCGTGGCCACAATGGCGCCGATATTCAGGTCACGATTTGGCCATGCATCGAGACGGTGGCCGATCCCCGGAGCGAGCGTGTCGTCCACGGTGGAATGGCATAAGGCGCATTGGATCCCGATTGATTTCGCTTTTCCGTTGGAAGAAAAGAAACCCGTCACACCCACAACCGACTTGAGTTTCAGGAGAAGGATTGTGTTAGCCGGATCATCCAGATCCACCTCGCCGCGCTTGATCTGCTCGATCAGCTCGGCGGGCAGGGCATCAACATCGACTTTCAGGCCCAACTCCAATGCCTGCCGGGGCGAGAGTTGCGCGACAGCCTCGTGAAGCTTGAGTGTATCGCCCCAGAACGCCTCGCTCCCGAAGGTGTCGAAGCGGAAGGTTTGTTTGCCCTCGGCCAACATCGCCTCGGCATTTCGGCTGATTGCATCCTGATTCCCACCGTCAGAGCCGGTTGTTTGTGCGGTGACTGGCAGTAGCTTGACGGCGAGGAGCCACATGACCACCACACCGACGCCGACCCCCGTCATTACTTTGTGCCGCTTAGAGAGAGGAAAGAAACCGGATAACTTCTCATGCTTCATGCGAACCTCCTTGCGCAGAACCCCAAACAAAGAGAAGAAGCCGAGCTTTTTTAATTAGTCAATAAATATTTTGAGTTCTTTTTAAATCCATTCTTTTGCATGAAATCACAACGATGGCGTCAGCGCATTCTCGAGACCACCCGCGGTCAAATTCTCAGTCTGTTGCGGGTTGAATCGCGCACCGTGAACGAACTTGCGGCCGCTTTGGAATTAACCGACAACGCCGTGCGCGCCCATCTCATCAGTCTCGAACGAGATGGTCTCATCCAGCAGGAAGGGAGCAGACCCGGGCTGCGAAAACCGCACGCCGCTTACGGGCTGACTTCTGACGCGGAGCAGATTTTTCCCAAGGCCTACGGCGTGGTGCTCAATCACTTGATCTCTAGCATCTCCAAGCGGCTCAGCCTGCGAGAACTTCGGGCGAGCATGCGCGAGGTCGGGCGAACCTTGGCCAGGGAACAAGTCGATCAATCCAGATTAAAAAGTCGGCAAGACCGGCTCGTCGCCGCCCAGGACCTGGTCAAGAAGATAGGCGGTGCGGCCGCCATTCACGAGACGAACGGCCAGATCTTGATTCGCGGAAAAAGTTGTCCGCTGGCCGCGACCACCGCCGGTCACCCTGAAGCCTGCTTGATCATCGAGGGATTGCTGACTGAGATCATTGGCGGACCGGTCAAACAGCGCTGCACCCTTGGGTCGTCGCCTTCATGTTGTTTTGAGCTCGGTTGAAACCTGCGCGCAAATGCAGAAGGCCCGGACATTGCCCCGGGTGCGCACAGCCGCGCCTGCCCGAACTCGTTAGGCGACGAATTTATATGGCTTTCCGCCAGCCATTATTTAGAGGCTGAATCCTGCGACCGGCCAGACTTCGTTTGGGATGGGCGTGGGCACGCTCGTCCTCGCGCTCAACGTCGTCTCCCTCGGCGGCTACACCTTTGGCTGTCATTCCCTGCGCCACCTGGTCGGCGGTTTCCTCGATCAATTTCGAAATCGCCCACCGCTTATCGCGCCTACGCCTGCGTGGGATGTTTCAACAATCGGCACGGGCTTTGGGCCTGGATGGTCTCTTCTGGGTTGCCTTCTCCGACGTCTACGTCCGGCTCTGCGCCAGCGGGGTCAGGCACGATCTGCGCTTTTTTTTAAGGGGCGATGTCGGTCGGCGCCACGCGCCCTAGCAGCCAATCCATCGCCTGGTTCAGTTTCGTTAGGCCAGGATCGTCCAGCGGAGAATTGTGCTCCGCTTCCGGCAAATGGATGAGGCGTTTTTCGCCGCCATACGCCGCCACCACCAGCGCCTGAAAACGCGGCGCCACGACTTCATCCGCTTCCGCCAGCAGGAAGATGGCGCGGCCGCGCGCCGCCCTCGCATTCGCGATGCTGTCCAGGTCCGCCGGAATTTTTCGCGCCAGCGGGCCGGTCAGCAACCCGAGGTTCCACCAGCCAAACTGGCGGTGAATCATTTCCCGAATCGGCGGCGGATTTTGCAGAATCAGGCCCGCCAGCGGACGCTGCGCGGCGATATGCAGGGCGACCGTCGTGCCCAGGCTGGTGCCGAAAACGACGATCGGACGTTCCTGCGCCTCCTGCCGTAGGGCGTCGAACGCGGCGAGACCGGCGGGGCCAAGTTGCGCCAGCCGCGTCGGGCCGGTGCTGCCGCCAAACCCGGGATAGTTCACTCCCCAGACTTCCACCGCGCGCCCGTTCCACATCTCCGCTTCCTCCGCGGGCCAGTATTCCGCGCGGTCGGCATTGCCATAAAAACGGAGGACATAAAAGTCGGGCCGGCCGCTGCTGCGCGCGCGATTGGAGGCAGCGCGCCAGATTTCGACTTCGCCGCCGGCAAAGGCGACGGCCTTCCGGGTCGCTCCCCCGGGATCGATCCGTTCGGTCGTCGGAAAAAGAATCAGCCGGTCCGGCAACGGAGAGAGGCCAAGCACCG